>CAYQPI010000296.1:0-10426 GCA_964419405.1 uncultured Flavobacteriaceae bacterium | reverse complement strand
AAATCGAGAATTTCTTTAGTCTGCATGATCAGTTTTCTTTTTTAGTTTTGTATCGGTTCTTTGGTAGACGACCGAATTGGCCGGAATAGAATTTGTCAACCAAACATTTCCTCCAATGGTACAATTTTCTCCAATAACCGTATTTCCTCCTAAAATGGTAGCTCCTGCATAAATGGTCACATTATCTTCAACAGTGGGATGTCTTTTTTGATTTTGCATCTCCTTTGAAACCTGTAATGCTCCTAAAGTCACCCCCTGGTATACCTTCACTTTATTCTTTATTACTGTACTTTCTCCAATCACCACGCCGGTTCCGTGATCTATAAAAAACGGAGACCCTATTATGGCTCCGGGATGAATATCAATACCGGTTAAACGATGTGCATATTCACTCATCATTCTTGGGATCAAAGGCATGTCGAGTTCATGTAGGGCATGGCTGATTCTGTACACGGCAATACCAAAAAATCCAGGATAGGCCAGGATTACTTCTTCAACACTTTTTGCCGCCGGATCATGCATATAGATACATTTGGCATCTGCATTCAGTTGTTTTAGCAGATCGGGTAACTTAATTAAAAATTTCTTCCAAATGGTATCGTAAGACGACACATGATCCTTTTCGATCATGGCTGAAATTTCCTGAAATGAATTTGCCAGGGCATCGATGTTCTGAGACACAGATATTTTAGCATCAAAAAGGATGTGGAAAAGATCATTCGTAAAATCTTCAGTGCCCGTTTTTAACCTAAAATCAACGAGATGATTTTGTTTGTTATTTCTGATACTTTGTATGATTCTATCTATTGACATCAATGTATTATTTCATTTACCTATGCTAAAGTCGAATGTGACACTGTATAATTACAGTAGTTCGAACTTATATTTTTTTATAAACGTCCTGAAAAGGAATTCTAAAGCGATCACCATAGACTCCTTCTGGTTTTCTAATTCCACAGCCGATCACCATATTAATTTCTGCTCTATATGGCAACTTTAACAGGCGTTTGATTCTAAGAGAATCTATTCCTTCCATTGGACAAGTGTCATAATTGATATCGGCCATTGCAAGCATAAAGGTCTGTGCGGCTAATCCGGCGCTTTTGTGCGCCACGATTCTCATGTCACTTGAACGTGCTTGTCTGTAGATGGGTCTGAACAAGCCGATGAGCCAGTAAAAAGCAAACTTTACATAACCAAACAGTCCTAAAAAATCCGTATACGTTACAGGAATAATAGTTTTGTAATAGGTAAAAGCAAATTTAGCTCTTTTGCTGCGCTGGCTCTTTGGTACCTTTCCAAAAACAGTATTTAAATAGGCCTCATGTGATTTGACCCTTCTTCTCCAAAGATCTTTCCTGACAACGACAACAACCATCTGTTGCGCCGTTTTTGCCGCATTTTGGCCAAAGCAATAATCAGACATTTTAGCGAGCTTTTCTTTGGAAGTGATATGATAGAACTCCCATAATTGCATATTGCTGCTATTTGGAGCCAGTACGGCCAGTTCAAGGCATTCCTTTACCTTTTCAGGATCGATAGGCTTGTCAGGATCATATTTTCTGACAGACCTTCTTCTCTTCACCGCTTCAGTAAATTCCATGCTATTTGATTTTTATTCAGCACAGCACTTTCATGTACATGAATCACTGCGGCATTAAAGATAATTAAATGATCGTAGATTGTCCCAATGATATATTCTCCATGTGGTAGAGTATATTTTTTTTATCGATGATATACTCTGAAATAAATTCTCCAACAGTTGATGTATGAGCGAATTTCTTGGTAGAATTAATATCTGGTGTGGTTATATGGTGTTCGATAGATTTTTCAGCAGCACTTTTAATGGCATCCGCCTCTTCGTATAATTTAAAATGTTCTAATAAAAGTGCAGCAGATAAAATTGTAGCCAACGGATTGGCAAGATTTTTACCTTTCATTTCAGGAAAAGATCCATGAATAGGTTCAAATAATACTGAATTGTCACCAATAGAAGTAGAGGCAAGTAAACCAATTGAACCCGAAATAACACTAGCTTCATCCGAAATGATATCTCCAAACATGTTTTCAGTTAAGATCACATCAAATTGTCTGGGATTTACAATGATTTTCATGGCCGCATTGTCAACATATAAATAGTCGACCACAACTTCTGGATATTGTTTTGCCAGTTCTTTCACCCTCTTTCTCCATAATCTGGAGGTTTCGAGTACATTGGCCTTGTCAATTAGTGTAAGTTTTTTTCTTCTGGTCTTGGCAGATTTGAATGCCATATGTGCCACACGGTCTATTTCTGATATGCTGTAATTACAGGTGTCGGAAGCAAAGGTTCCATCAGAACTCGTCGATTTATCTCCGTAATAGATACCACCTGTCAATTCGCGAAAAATGATAAAATCAGTGTTTTTAATTACTTTTTCTTTGATAGGAGATTTATGCACCAAAGGTTCAAAAACTTTTAAAGGTCTGATATTGGCATATAAACCAAGTTCCTTTCTAAGTTTCAACAAGCCTTCTTCGGGTCTGATTTTTACATCTGGATTGTTTTCAAATTTCGGATCCCCGATGGCTCCAAATAAGATGGCATCTGAATTTTTACAAAGCTCAAGTGTTTCGTCAGGTAAGGGAACGCCTTTTGATTTTAGGGCACTTCCACCCACCAAACCATGCGTAAAAGTGAATTTATGCTTGAATTTCTTCTCAATGGCCTTAAGAACCTTAACACCTTGTTCGCAGACTTCAGGTCCTATGCCGTCACCTGCTAATACAGCTATGTTTAATTTCATTTTAAAAGAATTAGGAGGCAATCTTATCTTTATTCCCCCTAACAAATTTAATGATTCTTTCAATATCATTGTCGCCTACTTCCTTCATTTTATCAGCCGTCTTTAAAAATTCAGGATAAACTTGGTCAAGTTCAATTTTTGTAAGGTCAAAACCGATCTTTTTTGCTCTGTAAGCCAAGGCGGCTCTACCGCTTCTTGCCGTTAAGACAATAGATGATTCATTCACACCAACATCAGCAGGGTTCATGATTTCATAGGTCTCTCGATTTTTAATGACGCCGTCCTGATGAATTCCTGAACTGTGAGCGAATGCATTTTCGCCTACCACAGCTTTATTAGGCTGTACTAAAATACCCATATGGTGCTGTACCATTTGAGATGTATTATATAAAAGTTGGGTATTGATATTGGTATCAAGATTCAAATATGGATGCTGTTTTAAAACCATTACAACTTCTTCCAATGCTGTATTTCCTGCTCTTTCTCCAATACCATTGATGGTACATTCTATTTGTCTGGCCCCATTTTGAACTCCTGCAATAGAATTTGCCGTTGCCAGACCTAGGTCATTGTGACAATGGCATGATAAAACCACATTTTCAATTCCCTTTACATTTTCTTTTAAGTACTTCATCTTGGCACCATATTCTTCAGGCAAACAATAGCCCGTGGTATCAGGAATATTCAGTACGGTAGCTCCTGCCTTGATTACTTCCTCACATATTCTTGCAAGAAACTCATTGTCGGTTCTTCCGGCATCTTCAGCGTAAAACTCAATATCCTCCACATAGGTTTTGGCATATTTTACAGCATCTTTGGCACGTTCAATGATCTTTTCAGGCGTTGAGTTAAATTTAAATTTAATATGAGATTCAGAAGTGCCAATACCAGTATGAATACGTGGCTTCACGGCTTTCTTTAAGGCTTCTCCCGCCGCATCAATGTCTTTCATATTGGCTCTGGTCAAACCGCAAACAGTCGCGTTTTTCACCAATTTTGCAATTTCTACCACCGAATTAAAATCTCCAGGACTCGAGATAGGAAAACCAGCTTCAATAATATCGACTCCCAGTTCATCCAGACGCTCTGCAATTATTAATTTTTCAGGCGTATTTAACTTACAGCCAGGTACTTGCTCGCCATCTCTAAGAGTTGTGTCGAATATTTGGACTTGATTTTTGCTCATTATTAAATATTTTTTATCACTTTTGAATAATCAAAATTAAAGGGAAATCAATAAACTTTTGGATTTCCTTTTAAATGTTTACTACATTCAGATTATTTGAGAATCTTATAAACATCTAACAGTTAGTTAGTTAAAGGTATTTTATTACGATGTCTATGGAAAAAACTGATGCACTTTTTTTATTGGTTAAATCGTTGACCAAGTCTGAAAAAAGACAGTTTAAATTGTATGCAGGAAGATTAGGGGGGAATTCAGAGAAGAATTTTATTGCTTTATTTTCTGTGTTAGACAAATTGGAGGCCTTTGACGAGAAACAGATTCTGGCAAAAACCAATATAAAAAAGCAGCAACTCTCTAACTCGAAGGCACATTTATACAGGCAAATATTAGTAAGTCTGAAACTTAATCCCATCCATAGGAATGCTAAAATGCAGGTGAGAGAGCAGCTTGATTTTGCTACAATTCTTTACAATAAGGGCCTGCACAGACAAAGTCTTAAAGTCTTGGATAAGGCGAAATCGATCGCGTTAGCAAACGAAGATAGTAATTTGGCTTT
This sequence comes from uncultured Flavobacteriaceae bacterium, assembly GCA_964419405.1. Taxonomy (GTDB): domain Bacteria; phylum Bacteroidota; class Bacteroidia; order Flavobacteriales; family Flavobacteriaceae; genus Lutimonas. The sequence goes on along the minus strand of CAYQPI010000296.1, from coordinate 5,898 downwards.
CAGTATAGTAGAACTAGAAAAGGCGGTTGAATCGCAATATATTACAAGGAGTTTGAGCAGTAGAGCTGACAATTTGATCTCAGAGTCTAAGGAGCTTGGTGAAAAGACATTAATGCTCAGTAAATTATCAAATTTATCTTTGCAATTGTATAGCATGCTTTTGAAAAAGGGTTATGTGAGCAACGATAAAGATTTTGATGAAATACAACAATTCTTTAAAGAAGCCCTGCCAACATATGAATTGAAAAACCTTGGTATTATTGAAAGACTTTATTTGTATAAGGCCTACTTGTGGTATAGTTTTATTGTTCAGGATTTTGTGGCGAGTTACAGGTATGCGCAGAAATGGGTGGACCTTTTTTATTACAATCCAGAGATGAAAAAAACCAACCCGGTTTTTTATTTAAAAGGTATAAATTATTTACTGGAGTCTTTGTTTCTGATCCAGCATTTGACGAGGTTCAGATCGACCCTGAATTTCTTTGAAGATGAGCTGAAAAATCAAAATTTCTTGTTGAATGAGAATACCGAGTCTTTGGCATTTTTATACCTCTACCTCAATAAGATCAATTTGTATTTTCTGGAAGGGAATTTTAACCTCGGGCTAGGGTTGATTCCTGAGGTATTGGAAGAGATCGAAAATCATCGATCAAAAATAGATGACCATCATTTAATGGTATTCTACTATAAATTTGCCAGCCTGCATTTTGGAGCTTCTCAATATGAGAAATGTATTTATTATTTAGATAAGATCATAAAAAATAAGCAGTTGGGAATGCGAGAGGACCTGATGTGTTTTACCCGAATTTTGAATCTTGTCGCACATTATGAGGCAGGGATAGATCAAAATTTAGAAGTTTTGATCAAATCGACCTATAAATTTTTGATCAAGATGAATGAGTTGCATCTGGTGCAGCAAAAGTTCATAAGTTTTTTACGTAATCTGAGTAATATTTATCCGCATGAACTCAAGAAGGCTTTTAAAGAATTGCATGGAGAGTTGAAGGTTTTTGAAAATCACCCCTATGAAAAAAGGTCCTTTATGTATTTGGATATTATCTCTTGGCTTGAAAGCAAAATAGACAATGTTTCTGTTGAGTCAATAATTAAAAGAAAATCCAAAGAAGTTTATAAATAATTTCTGTAGTTTTGATTTTGAAATAAGATCACAATGAGTCAACATATAATTTTAGTCACTTTTATTAGAATCATTTCATGTGGAATGGAATAGGAAGTGCTGTTGTTTTTAAACTATATGAACCTTCCTTAATGGAAGGTTTTTTTTTTGTTAAACCTTGTAAATTAGATGGGTTAAGTCGCTGTTATTTAGGGTTTAAGGTTCGTAGTTGAGGAATTGGATGTTGTAATAAAACAAATAAGAAATCAAGAAACAGTAACAGGCTTTTTATTTTTGATAATTATTTAAAGAATACTAGTTTTTAATAAAAGAATAACAAAACAAACAAATATACCACAGTAAATTAATGAAGCCTCTAAATAAGCACAGCCAAAGATTGACACAGGATGCAACACAACCAGCCGCTCAGGCCATGTTGTATGCAGTGGGATTGAATGATGATGATATGCAGAAACCTCAGGTAGGTATTGCAAGTACAGGTTATGACGGCAATCCTTGTAATATGCATTTGAATAATTTGGCAGCCGGAATCAAAGAGGAGGTGAATAAGAAAGATCAGGTAGGTCTGGTCTTTAATACTATAGGTGTGAGCGATGGTATTTCGATGGGAACCAGCGGAATGAATTATTCTTTACCATCCAGAGATATCATTGCAGATTCAATAGAAGTGGTCATGAATGCTCAAAGTTATGACGCTTTGGTATCTGTTGTGGGTTGTGATAAAAATATGCCTGGAGCAATCATGGCGATGCTCAGATTGAACAGGCCTTCCTTGATGGTGTATGGTGGAACCATCGCATCGGGTAATTACAAAGGTCGTAAGCTGAATATTGTTTCAGCCTTTGAGGCCTTGGGACAAAAGATATCAGGCGAGATTTCGGAGGGAGAATACAAGGATATCATTAAAAGTGCCATACCGGGAGCAGGAGCCTGTGGAGGTATGTATACAGCCAATACCATGGCCTCATCGATTGAAGCGATGGGTTTTGCCTTACCTTATAATTCTTCGATACCGGCAGAGAATCCTCATAAGGAAACTGAAAGCGCCAGAATTGCTGCTGCTATTAGAAACCTGTTAGAATTAGATTTAAAACCCTTAGATATAATTACAAAGAAATCACTTGAAAATGCTGTTGCCCTGGTGAATGCCTTGGGGGGATCGACCAATGCAGTGCTGCATTATCTGGCGATTGCCCATGCAGCTGGTATTGAATTTACCCTGGATGATTTTCAACGAGTAAGTGACAGAACGCCGCTTATTGCAGATTTAAAGCCAAGTGGAGAGTATTTAATGGAAGATGTTCATGGCGTTGGTGGTACACCGGCCGTTATGAAGTATCTGCTGGATGAAGGTTTTCTTCATGGTGACTGCCTGACAGTTACAGGAAAAACCCTGGCTGAAAATCTTAAAGATGTGAAGCCTTTGAGTTTTGAAAAGGACCAGCAGGTGATTCATTCAGCAGAAGAGCCATTAAAAGCTTCAGGGAATTTGCAGATTCTATTTGGAAATCTTGCTTCCGAAGGTGGAGTAGCTAAGATCAGCGGAAAAGAAGGGAATTTATTTAAAGGAAAGGCTGTCGTATTTGATAGTGAACAAGAAGCCAATGATGGTATTGGTGCAGGAAGAGTGTCTGAAGGTGATGTGGTCGTCATTCGATATGTGGGCCCTAGAGGAGGCCCTGGAATGCCAGAGATGCTAAAACCAACTTCAATGATCATGGGAGCTGGGCTGGGTAAAACCGTCGCCTTGATCACTGATGGAAGATTTTCAGGAGGGACACATGGTTTTGTGGTAGGACATATTACGCCTGAAGCTCAGTCAGGAGGTTTGATCGGCTTGCTTAAAGATGGTGATATGATCACAATAGATGCAGGAAATAACAGAATTGATGCTGATTTGAGCGATGAAGAGATCGCAAAAAGGAAGGCGTCCTGGACAGCACCTGAAGCCAAACATAAAAAAGGGATTTTATACAAGTATGCAAGAACGGTGTCGTCGGCATCTGAAGGTTGTGTAACTGATAAGTTTTAAAGAATAGAAATCAATAAATTGTTATTATGGAAACAATAACAAAATCCACACAGAAAGTGACTGATAAAAAAAGCGTTAAAATAACTGGTGCCGAGGCAATTGTAAGGTGTTTAATCGAAGAAGGTGTAAATCTTATTTACGGATATCCGGGAGGAGCCATTATGCCGGTATACGACGAACTGTATAAATACGAAAAAGAGCTTCATCATGTGTTGACAAGGCATGAACAAGGTGCTATTCATGCAGCTCAGGGCTTTGCACGTGTGACAGATAAGGTAGGGGTTGCCATTGCCACTTCAGGACCGGGCGCTACAAATCTAATTACCGGAATTGCCGATGCTCAGATTGATTCAACGCCTTTAGTTTGTATTACAGGACAGGTGGGTTCTCATTTGTTAGGTAGCGATGCCTTTCAGGAAACGGATATTATAAGTATATCTACTCCTGTGACCAAATGGAATTATCAGATCACAAAGGCCTCAGAGATTCCTGAAGTTTTTGCAAAAGCATTTTACATTGCAAAATCTGGGAGACCAGGGCCGGTATTGATCGATATTACAAAGGATGCGCAGTTTGGAGATGTAGATTTTGTCTATGAACCATGTACTCAGGTAAGAAGCTATAGTCCGGTACCTGCCATAGTTCCTTCACAGTTGGAAGATGCGGCGAAGCTTATAAATTCGGCAAAAAAACCTTTTATTGTTTGGGGACAGGGGCTAACCCTTGGGAATGCAGAAGAAGAATTTAAAGAATTTATAGAAAAAACAGGTATACCATCGGCATCTACCTTATTAGGATTGTCGGCCTTGCCATCAGATCATGAACTTCATGTAGGTATGGTTGGAATGCATGGAAATTATGCACCTAATAAACTAACGAATGAATGTGACGTTTTTATTGCCATAGGAATGCGTTTTGATGATCGGGTAACCGGTAATCTGGCAACTTATGCCAAACAGGCTAAAGTGATCCACTTTGAAATTGACCCCGCAGAAATTCATAAAAATGTAAAGGCTGATGTGCCAGTCCTGGGAAATGTAAAAGAGACCCTTGCAAAGATTTTGCCTATGGTTGAAAAGAAGGATCACAAGGAGTGGATGCAGGAGTTTCACGATCTGTATGATATAGAATTTAAGGAAGTCATCGATGGACAAATCAATGTATCATCGGATGGTTTGACAATGGCTGAAACCATGATGGTATTGAATAAAGCTACCAAAGGAGATGCTGTTATAGTTTCGGATGTAGGTCAACATCAAATGGTAGCCAGTCGCTATAGTAAATTTACTAAGGGAAGAAGTAAGGTCACCTCTGGAGGTCTGGGGACTATGGGTTTTGCTCTGCCAGCCGCTATTGGAGCAAAAATGGGTGCTCCTGAAAGAGAAGTTGTTGCCATTATGGGTGATGGAGGATTTCAAATGAATATTCAGGAATTGGGAACCATACTACAAACCAAGGCTCCGGTGAAGATCGTTGTTTTGAACAATCAGTTTTTAGGTATGGTAAGACAATGGCAAGAATTGTTTTTTGATAAGCGTTATGCGTCTACAGTCATGGTCAATCCTGATTTTATCAAGATCGCCGAGGGTTATGGAATTAAGGCAAGACAAGTTTCTCAGAGAGGAGAGTTATCAGAAGCTATTGAGGAAATGATTGCCTCAGAAGAATCCTATTTTCTTGAAGTTGTTGTGGAAATGGAGGAAAATGTTTTCCCAATGATCCCAACAGGTTCAAGCGTATCAGACATTAGATTAAAATAAAAGCAATGAAAAAAGTTAAATATACCATATCGATATATTCTGAAAACAATCTTGGATTGTTGAATAGAATAGCGACCATATTTTTAAAAAGACATATTAATGTGGAGAGCCTGACGGTTTCTGGTTCAGAGATTGAGAATGTGTCGAGATTTATTATAGTTGTTCAGATTACTGAAGAACAGGTGAAAAAGATCATTGGTCAGATTGAGAAGCAGGTAGAGGTGATCAAAGCCTATTATCATACAAACGAAGAGTGTATTTTTTTACAATCGGCCTTGTTTAAGATTAAGTCAAATCTGTTGTTTGAAGAAAGACAGATTCAAAATATTATTAAAAATAGTAACGCTCAAATCGTTACAGTTTCTCCCGAGTTTTTTGTCATCGAAAAGTCTGGAAGGCGTGAAGAAATTGATGCTCTATATGAAGAGTTAGCCACCTTTGGTATCATGCAATTTGTGCGTTCCGGAAGAATCTCGGTGACCAAAGAAGAGATGAAAATATCAGAATTATTAAGAAAACAATTAAATTAAAAATCAAATTAAAAGGATAATGGCAAATTATTTTAACACGCTTTCGTTGAGAGATCAATTAGCGCAACTAGGAAAATGTAGGTTTATGGACCCCTCTGAATTCACTGATGGTGTCGCAGCCTTAAGGGGGAAGAAGGTGGTAATTGTGGGTTGTGGCGCTCAGGGATTGAACCAGGGTTTAAACATGAGAGATTCAGGACTTGATATTTCTTATGCCTTACGAGCCGGAGCTATCGAAGAAAAGCGTCAGTCATTTAAAAATGCATCAGAGAACGGTTTTTCTGTTGGAACCTATGAAGAAATGATACCTACCGCTGATTTGGTATGTAATTTAACACCTGATAAACAGCATACATCTGTGGTGAATGCCGTAATGCCTTTAATGAAAAAAGGGGCGACTTTAGCCTATTCTCATGGATTCAATATTGTAGAAGAAGG
>CAYQPI010000295.1:0-7104 GCA_964419405.1 uncultured Flavobacteriaceae bacterium | reverse complement strand
TCAGTTTGTGATTCCCCAGCCTCCCATCAAAGGCGAAATGAAATTGACCTCTGGTGAAAAGGATGAGCACCCCAACGATATGCTTGAGGTTGAGGTGATCACAGAGAATACCAAACAAAATATCAAACTTTTTGGAAATGCTTTAAGTGTTTCACCGCCAAAGGCATTTACTCAGGATGGCTTAAATTTTAGACTCAATTATGGGTCTAAACAATTTCAGATTCCTTTTTCTGTTAAGTTAAGAGATTTTCAATTGGAACGCTACCCTGGGTCAATGAGTCCAAAATCATATGCTAGTGAAATTACGGTCATTGATGGAGATGAGGTCTTTGATTTTAGAATTTTCATGAACCATGTTTTGGATCATAAAGGATATCGTTTTTTTCAATCAAGTTATAATGACCAAGGTGAAGTAGAACAAACATTTTTGTCAGTAAACTATGACCAGGCAGGAACATGGACCTCCTATGTTGGGTATTTTTTCTTGTTTTTAGGTTTGATTCTGACCTTGTTTGAAAAAGGAACCCGATTTGCTGCATTGAAAAAAAGTTTAAAAAAGTTAAAGAAAAAGAAAAGTAAGTTGGTTGCGTTACTGTTTTTAATATCAGGTATGGCTTTTAGTCAGTCAGATCACGCATCTCATACCACACATGACCAACAATACAAAACCATTGATTCAATAATTGCAGCGCAAACGGCTGAAAAGGGTCATGCCAAAGAGTTTGGTAAATTAGTGATACAGGATGAGGGAGGTCGTATGAAACCTGTGAATACCTTTGCTTCTGAACTATTGAGAAAAGTAAGTAAAAAGGATACATATGAAGATATGGATGCCAATCAGGTTGTGGTATCTATGCTTACCAACCCAAGAGCCTGGTATTTTGTCCCCTTTATCTATGTAAAAAGAGAGAATACCAAAGTAAGAGATCTTATCGGGATACCTCATGATCAAAAATATGCACGGTTTTCAGATCTGTTTACCGAAAAAGGAGAATACAAACTTACAGAGGAGGTATCGGCCGCTCATAAAAAAAAGATCAAGACCAAGTACGAGGAAAGTATTTTAAACATTGATGGCAGGGCCAATTTACTATTTGGTGCTTTGGGAGGTTCAATTTTTAAGTTCTTTCCCCTTCCAAAAAGTGAAAACAACAAGTGGTACTCTTTTGTTGAAGTAAGGCATTCTGGTTTTACCGGTGAAGATTCCTTATATGTAAGTAATATTTTGCCTTTGTACGCCGGAGAGGTTGCTTCAGCCACAACTTCAGGAGATTATAGTCAGGCCAATGAATACCTGCAAAGTATTCATAAGTTTCAGCGTAAATATGGCGCTGAAGTTGTACCAACGCAAAGAAAGGTTGATCTTGAATTGTTTTATAATGAATATGATATTTTTAAATCATTATATACCTATTATATGCTGGCGAGTTTACTGATGTTCATCGTTGTAATCGTCAATATTTTTAATGATAAAAAAACAATTAGAACCTTGGTAAAGGTTTGCACAGGAATCATTCTTTTATTATTTGCCTACCATACGGTTGGTCTTGGTATTCGATGGTATATCTCGGGGCATGCTCCCTGGAGTAATGGCTATGAATCTATGATCTATATCTCATGGGCCACCATGCTGTTCGGAATCATCTTCGGGAAAAGATCGCCCTTGACCCTGGCGGCTACTACTTTTGTGACTTCCATGTTGTTAATGGTTGCTCATTGGAACTGGATGGATCCTTCGATTGGTAATTTAGTTCCGGTACTTGACTCGTATTGGCTCATGGTTCACGTGGCTATTATTGTGGCAAGTTATGGGCCTTTTACCATTGGGATGGTACTTGGAATGCTGGCATTGATTCTGTATATTTTTACAACCAAGAAGAACAAAAAGAAAATGAAGCTGGCTATAAATGAGATTACAGCCATTAATGAAATGTCATTGACCATTGGTTTGGTATTATTAGTTATCGGAAACTTTCTTGGAGGTATCTGGGCCAATGAAAGTTGGGGTAGATACTGGGGTTGGGACCCTAAAGAGACCTGGGCTCTGATAAGCATCATGGTTTATTCATTTGTACTTCACATGAGATTGATCCCAGGATTGAAAAGTAAATACACCTTTAATATGATCACCGTATTTGCCTTTGCATCCATCTTGATGACCTATTTAGGTGTGAACCATTTGTTATCTGGATTACATTCCTATGCCGCGGGTGAATCAGCAGCTGTACCTAACCAAATTTGGGGATGGCTGGGTCTGTCAGTTATTTTGAGTATCTTAGCATACCTGAAATTTCAAAAGTATTATAAGAAAAAGAAGAAAAAGTAACATGAAGCAAATCCTATTATCCCTTTCTGTCTTGTTGATTTTAATGAGCTGTAAAAAGGAAAAAGAAACAGTATCAGAGTTGCATACGGCAGTGATAGAAACCGCAATCCAGCAAGGGGAGGGGATCTACCAGTATAAAGTGACCGATCTTTACGGTGATGAATTTGATTTTTCAAGCCTGAAAGGAAAAAAAATCATGGTGGTCAATACCGCCTCAGAATGTGGTTTAACACCTCAATATGAAGGTTTACAAAAATTATATGATTCTTATAAAGACAAAAATTTTGTGATCGTTGGCTTCCCAGCGAATAATTTTGGAGGTCAAGAACCCGGTTCAGACCAGCAAATTGCGGCCTTTTGCAAGGAGAATTATGGAGTTAGTTTTCCTATGATGTCAAAGATATCGGTGAAAGGATCAGATATGCATGAGGTATATCATTTTTTAACAGAGAAGAATAAAAATGGACTTCAGGATTCTGAAGTTGCATGGAATTTTCAAAAATATCTAATCAATGAGCAAGGCCAACTTGAAAAGGTGGTGTCACCTAAAACCTTGCCAACAGATGCTGAAATCGTTAGCTGGATCGAAGCAAACTAATACAGTAATTTCAATTTCCCCAATGTCAAACACCTCCCTTCTTAAGGAGGTGTTTTTTTAAGGCTATTATTTGTGCGATAGCAATAAACCTATTAGTTTCGTAGGTGTACTCACAATAATCTTTAGAGTGGTTTTCAACTAATTAAAACACGAGTTATCAATTTTATAAATGTCATACTACCCATTCCGCTTCAGAGGCTCTTTACATACCGTATTACTGAGGCAGAAGCTGGGTTTATAAAAATTGGTTCGAGAGTGGCCGTACCTTTTGGTAAATCTAAAATATACACGGCGATTGTATTTGAAATCCATTCAGAGGAACCTACGGCTTATGAAGCCAAAGAGATTTTCCAAATTCTTGACGAACACCCAATTGTTACTGCACCTCAGTTAAGACACTGGATTTGGATGGCTTCGTATTATATGTGTTCCTTAGGCGATGTGCTGCGAGCGGCACTTCCTAAAGCGTTTTTATTAGAAAGTGAGACCCTCGTGCTGAAAAATCCTGACTTCGAGCAGGAAGCTGTTTTGACGGATGATGAATATTTAATTTGGGAAGCACTGGAACATCAATCAAAATTAAAAATTCAGGATATTGGGAAGATCTTAGATAGAAAAGGGGTCTTATCAATTGTGAATGCATTGCTTTCAAAAGAAGCTATTGAAGTTAAGGAAGAGATCTATGAGCAGTACAAGCCTAAATTTGTAAAGTATCTCGATCTGCAGGATGAGTATCAATCGGATGCGCAGTTGCATAGGTTATTGGATAATCTAAGCAAAGCCCCAAAACAAAGAGAGGCCTTATTGCTTTTCTTTCAATTAAGGCAGGGAGATCAAAAACCTGTATTGCGGAAACAACTTTTAGATAAGGGGGTGACTGCGGCCGTAATTAAGTCCTTGATTCAAAAAGGGATTTTTGAACAGATAGAAGTCAGAGAAGACAGGGTGTCATTTGACACTGAGATCAAATCAATTCATGAGCTCAATGAGCATCAGTCTAAGGCCTTGTCGGGAATTAACAAGGTTTTTAGTGAAAAAGAGGTGTGTTTGCTTCATGGAGTTACTTCAAGCGGTAAAACAGAAATTTATTCTCATTTAATTGCCCAAACCCTGAAACAGGGTAAGCAGGTATTGTATTTGTTGCCTGAAATCGCATTGACTACACACATCATTAACAGATTGCAACATTTTTTTGGAGATAAGATCTCTGTTTTTCATTCGAGGTATTCGGTAGATGAAAGGGTAGAGGTATGGAATAATTTAGTGAATGGATCAAACAAGGCTCAGATCATTTTAGGTGCGAGATCATCTGTGTTACTTCCCTTTGAAAACCTTGGTTTGATCATTGTAGATGAAGAACATGAAACCTCCTTTAAGCAGTTTGAACCATCACCAAGATACCACGCTAGAGATGCCGCTATTATGTTGGGTTATTTGCATGGGGCCCATGTTTTACTTGGCAGTGCAACACCATCTGTTGAAACCTATTACAATGCGAAGCAGGGGAAATATGGCTATATTCAGCTCAATAGAAGGTTTAAAGATATTCAGCTACCAGAAATTGAACTGGTAGATATTAAAGAGAAGCATCGGAAAAAACGAATGAAGGGTCATTTTTCAGATCGTTTAATGCTATTGATTGAAGATGCTTTGGCACAAAAAGAACAGGTAATTCTTTTTCAAAACAGGCGTGGTTTTTCGCCAATTGTAGAATGCAGTACCTGTGGAGTTGCACCTCAATGCCCAAATTGTGATGTCAGTTTGACGTTTCATAAGTTCAATAATGAATTAAGATGCCATTATTGTGGCCATCATCAGGGCTTGCCAAAAACATGCCCGGCCTGTGAAAACCCAACCCTTGATACAAAAGGCTTTGGCACAGAACAAATTGAACTCGAATTAAGAGAGTTATTTCCGGATTCTAAGGTAGCCAGAATGGATTTGGATACCACAAGAGGTAAATATGGGTATCAAAAATTACTCCGCTCATTTCATGATCAGGAAATTGACATTTTGGTTGGAACCCAAATGCTTACCAAAGGCTTGGATTTTAAAAATGTTACTTTGGTAGGAGTTCTTAACGCTGACAATTTGTTGAATTTTCCAGATTTTCGAGCTCATGAACGGACCTACCAACTAATGGTGCAGGTTTCAGGAAGGGCAGGTCGTGATCAAAAGAGGGGAAAGGTGGCCATTCAGACTTTTAATCCCTACCATCAAATATTACAACAGGTAACAACACATGATTACCAGACCATGTTTCAGGATCAGTTAAACGAGCGCCATCAATTTCAATATCCACCTTTGGTCAGGTTGGTGAGAATTGTATTGAAGCATAAAGACTTTTTACGAGTAGATGGAGCGGCCAATTGGATGGGTAAGTCACTCGTCAACAGTTTTGGAGATCATGTTCTCGGTCCAACGAGCCCTTCTATTGGCAGAATACGAAACAGGTATATCAAATCGATTTTGATTAAACTGCCATCTGCTGTTTCATTGAAACAATCAAAAGGTCAAATTCAAAAAATCAAGGATTCATTTATGTCCATCCCTGATTTCAGATCTGTTCAGGTGATTATTGATGTAGACTGTTATTGATGATCTTTCCAATTTTTGCGAAGATCGGATGAGATCGCACCGCTGCCATCGTGTTTCCAGCCAGGTGGCTTGTAAAAATACTTTATCCTGTTCACCAATGTTGTTTTGGATGAAAACACATCTTTAAACATCAGGTACCATTCGATAAAGGCTATTTTGATGGGATTATAGGTCTCGATATTTTTAACAAGTCCATAAATTGGTTTCTCTACTTCGGGTTCAAAAGTTCCAAACATTTTATCCCAGATAATCAGAATGCCAGCATGATTTCTATCAAGATACTGCGGATTCGTTGCATGGTGCACTCTGTGATGAGAGGGAGTGTTAAAAATCGCCTCAAACCATTTTGGTAATTTCTTGATCAATTCAGTATGAATCCAATATTGGTATAATAAACTAATCGACATTTGTGCCAGGATCATAGCCGGGTGAAATCCTAACAATGCCATAGGGGTCCAAAAGATAAAAGAAGTAAAGCTGCCAGACCAGGTCTGTCTGAGGGCAGTACTTAGGTTATATTTTTTAGAAGAATGGTGGACTACATGAGAAGCCCAGAAAAATCTATTTTCATGGCTTATTCTATGAAACCAGTAATAGCAAAAATCATCTGCGAAAAAGACCAGTATCCAGGCCCACCAGCTAAATGGAATAGTGAAAAAACGCCAGTTCATATAGATGAAAGTTAATGCTGAAAGAACCAGTGCCTTTGCAATTAAACCGATGAAAACATTTCCTAAGCCCATGGTAATCGAAGCGGCAGCATCTTTAAAAGTATAAGACGCCATCTGCCTTCTACTCGTAACCACTATTTCAATAATCAAGGTGATTATAAAAAACGGAATGGCATAATGAATGAGGTTAGGTATTTCCGGAATGTTGATACCAAGATCCATATAAAAAAAATCTACTTCAATTTTACAATAATTAAAATGAATTACAAAATTTGACGATGAATTCAGTGTGAGGGTATCGGAGGTGAGGGGATGATATTTGAGGGTATCACTTCCGAGGGGGTATCACTTCCGAGGGGGTGAGAATCTGGGAGGTGAGAATCTTGGGTATAAAAAAACCCGTTCTATCGAACGGGTTTTTATTATGAAAGGTTGTTGTTTTTCTCTTAGAAAATTACTTTTCAGCAACTACTTCAAAAGGAAGGTCAACAATAACATCTCTGTGCAATCTTACAGAAGCATTATATTTACCTAATCTCTTTACAAGACCACCTGCGATGGTAATGTATTTTTTCTCTAATTCCTGACCTTCAGCAGCAAGAGCTTCAGCTATGTTTGCATTACTGATCGATCCGAATAATTTATCTCCTTCACCTGTCTTAGCAGTGATTTTCAATTCTAAAGCCTTCAATACCTCAGCAGCCTTATTAGCTTCTTTTACTATATTTTGCTCTTTGAATGCTCTTTGCTTTAATGTTTCTGCCAATACTTTCTTTGCAGAAGAAGTAGCCAATACAGCTTGCCCTTGAGGGATTAGGTAATTACGTCCATAACCATTCTTTACAGTTACAACGTCATCTTTAAACCCTAGGTTAGCTACGTCTTGTTTTAATATCAATTCCATACTATCC
>CAYQPI010000294.1:0-2437 GCA_964419405.1 uncultured Flavobacteriaceae bacterium | reverse complement strand
TTATTCATGACCCTGATTTTCATATTTTTTAGGTCCTCTGGTGTTCTGATGGCTTTTTTACTGGTATAGAAACTTCTACTTCCGGCATCGTAATAACAAAGACCCCGGAGCCAGAATTTACTGCCTTTCTCCAAAATGGAGTTGCCAATGGGTCCTTCCAAAACATTGAATAGATGATCCTTGTCTTTAAACAAATAAGGAATGCCCAATACATTGTATTCAGGAACAAAATTAGATAAGGTTGCAGCACTTACCTTGGTGGCAGCCACACTGCCGATTTGAAGCAATTCCAATACCTCTCTTTCAGAGCCCAATTGTCCGTCAGGAAAAATCTTGACCTGTAGCTTTCCTCCCGAGTTTTTTTCTACTTCCTTTTGGAATTCAAGGATTCCCTTATGTACAGGATGATTTTGAGGAAGATTATGCGCCAAATACAACACCTTATTGCCTGATGTATCCTTGCAACTCAACAGCGCAGAAAAGAACAATATGATCACGAAGGTATATTTCATTTTTATTTAAAATCAAAATAATTTACCGCATTGTAATAACAAATATCCTGTACCATATGGCCAACAAAATCAAGGTCATTAGGGATAAGTCCTTTGTTGATATCCTCTGCCAGAAGGTTGCATAGAATCCTTCTAAAATATTCATGTCTGGGGAAGGATAAAAAACTGCGACTATCCGTCAGCATCCCAATGAATCTGCTTAATAAACCAACATTTGATAGGGTATTTAGTTGTTTCTCCATGCCTTCTTTCTGATCTAAAAACCACCAGGCAGATCCCCATTGCATCTTGCCAGGAAGACCATCTCCATTAAAGTTGCCAGCCATGGTTGCGAATACTTCATTATAAGATGGATTGACATTATAAATAATCGTTTTTGTCAGGCAATTTTCAGCTTCAAGCCTGTTAAACAAGGCAGACAAAGAACTAGCCTGATCAGCGTCACCAATGGAGTCGCAACCTGCATCAGCGCCTATTTGTTTGAGCAATCGCGTATTGTTATTGCGCAGCGCCCCTAAATGAAACTGCTGTACCCAACCTTTACGATGATACATTTTACACAATTCGAAGAGTAGGTATGAGGCAAATCGCAAGGCTTCCTCTGTACTAATAGCCTTTTTGTTCAGACGATTTTTCAAGATTTCATCTGCTTCTTCTTTATTAACATCAATGGCATATACCTGCTGCAATCCATAGTCTGACAATCTACAGCCATGCAGATCAAAAAAATCAATTCTGTTTTGAATGGCAGCTAAAAGCTCTTCTAAATTATTGATGGAACAACCAGCACGTTGCTCCAGTTTTTTTATATAACCTGGATAGGTCGTTTCTTGAATCAAGAGTAATTTATCAGGTCTAAAAGTAGGGTAGACCTTTGTAAAAATTTGCTGATCGGCAATTTGCTGATGGTATTCAAGGCTATCAATCGGGTCATCAGTAGTACAGGCAACTTTTACCTTCATGTCTTGTAAAAGATCAGCAGGAGTTTTGGCGTTTAATTGCTTATTGGTCTCAGCATAGATTTCTTCCGCTGTGGAGGCTTGCAGCATACTGTCGATTCCAAAATATCGTTTCAACTCTAATTGAGTCCAGTGAAACAAAGGATTTCTAAGGGTATAAGGAACCGTTTCTGCCCACTTCAAAAACTTCTCTTTATGTGAGCTGTTCCCGGTAATGTATTTTTCGTCAATACCATTGGCTCTCATGCCGCGCCATTTGTAATGGTCATCTTGTAACCATACTTCGGTGATATTTTCAAGTGGTTTGTTCTCTGCTATTTGCTTGGCAGATAAATGGTTGTGGTAGTCAACAATTGGCAGGTCCTTGGCATATTGATGATACAATAGTTCAGCTTCTTTGGATTCAAGAAGAAAATGTTCAGTGATAAAAGAGGATGACTTTATTTCTTTCATTGCGACAGACTTTTAGATATTCCAAATTCCAAGCCTCTAAGTTCAGCCAGGCCTCTCAAGCGTCCAATACCCGAATACCCCGGATTCGTTTTTTTGTGCAAATCATCCAGCATTTGGTGTCCATGGTCTGGTCTCATTGGCATTTTGAGATCGGCCCTTCCCTTTGATTTTCTTTTTCGCTGCTCGAGAATTAAGGCCTTCATGACACCAAACATGTCTACATCTCCTTCAAGATGATTTGCTTCATAAAAGTTGCCCCATTCGTCTCTCTCTGTGCTTCTTAAATGGATAAAATGAATTCTATGCCCTAGTCGTTCAACCATGCCGGGTAAATCATTGTCAGCACGAACCCCAAAGGAACCTGTACAAAAGGTCAAGCCATTATTAGGACTTTCAACGGCTTTGTAAATGTCTTCTATATCGTTCTCTGTGCTCACTACTCTTGGCAATCCAAGAATAGGATAAGGTGGGTCATCTGGATGGATACACATGAGAACACCGGCTTTCTCTGCG
>CAYQPI010000293.1:0-40479 GCA_964419405.1 uncultured Flavobacteriaceae bacterium | reverse complement strand
TTAGGTATCAATTAACCAAAGAGGTCAATGGTTATGATGACGATATTTCAATTGTCGATAACGGCACCTATATTAATCAATTTGGGAATTTTGAACCTATTTTAGGGTATACAACAGGATTAGAGATTTCAAATACGGTCGAACGCAATAAAAGGAATCTGCCTGAGAAGATCGAAGAAGATAATTCTGATGCGCATATTGCCCTGGAAGATATTAAATATGAAAAAATAAGATTTGAAACCATTATCTCTACAGCCGGTGATCAAACAGCCATAAGTTCTGGTCGATTAATAAAACAGTGGTCAGAGAATGGCAGAAATTACTATCATTATAAAACCAGTGAAAAGATACTTCCGGAAGTAGGCTATTTTTCTGCCAGATACACTTCTAAAAAAATTGATTATAAAGGAGTTTCAATAGAACAGTACTATGATGAAAAGCATGGTTTTAATGTTGAGGAAATTGAGAATAGTGTAAAACATACGCTGGATTATTGTCAGGAGAATTTTGGAGAATACAATTTTGATCATGTAAGAATTGCAGAAGTTCCATCGCATTGGTTTTTTGGCGGATTTGCGCACCCGGGAATGATCTCTATGACGGAACATAAATTGTATCTAAATGATGTAAGCGATGAGCAAACATTCAATTTAGTGGCCAAAAGAACAATTCACGAAGTTGCCCATCAATGGTGGGGTCATACCTTATCAGCTAAACCGGTGTCGGGTGGGTCACTGTTTATAGAAGGTTTTGCTAAATATACCGAAGCAGTTGTGTTAGAAAAAATGTACGGGAAAAGAGCTTTATATCCTTTGGTAGAAGATGCGAGAAGCAGGTATTTTTCGGGCAGGTCAATGGCCAGTGAGTTAGAGCCCCCCGTATATAAAGTTCTTGGCCAATCCTATATTTCTTATGGAAAAGCGCTTACAGTCATGTTGGCTCTGAGAGATCTAATTGGAGAAAATAAGGTCAACCAGGTGTTAAAAACGCTGACAGATAAGCATAGAGGCGTGAATAAATTTGAGGTAAACTCAATAGAATTGCTGGATGAGATCTATAAGGTCTCTCCAAATGAATATCACAGATTGATCGATGATTGGTTCAAAAAAGTGATCACCTATGATCTATCCATTAATGATGTGTCTTATAAAGAATTGAGTAATGGAAGGTATGAGATTACACTACAATTAGATACAAAGAGATTTGAACAATTGGAATCTGGTGAGACCAGAGAAATTTCGATTGACGAACCTATCATTATCGGGGCCTTTAGCCGGCATCCCAGTCAAATAAATCACGATGAAATTCTATATTATAAACCGCGTCAAATCAAAGGATCTTCTTCAGAGGTCATTATTGTACTGGATGAACTGCCTTCTCATGTTGCTATCGATCCTTTTGGGGCCCGATCTGATGAAAACTTTCACGATAATTTATTTGAATTAGAGCAGGTACATTAAAACGGTAGAGGTCATTTTGTAAGTTTTTGGTTTTATTTCGATCAATGGAATTAGTATATTTAACATGAATTACAGCATATGGACATTGCAAAAAGTATTAAGAATTATTTTAAAGCGAAAGAAAGTCATCAATCAATCGCTGCTTCACCAGAAGGAATTTGCCCAAATTGCTGGGGTAGACAAGAATGGGAGGGTAATTATTTTAAGCTGATGAAGGCCAGAAATATTACACCTGAATCTAATACCTATAACAATTTTATTAATGAAGTTGTGCAAAAACTGGATAAGATTACCCTTAAAAAAGATTCTTATGAATGCACAACCTGTCATATGAAATCAAATCCAAGCAACTAATTTGAAAAAGACACACATAGGGTTGGGTCTGGCAGCTTTGGGCAGACCAGAATATATCAACATCAGAAATGAGGCAGACTCAGATAAATCCAAATTATATTATTTTGAAAACACCTTAAAAGTATTGGACGCTGCTTATGATCTAGGCATTCGACACTTTGACACAGCTCCTTCTTATGGTTTAGGAGAACACTATCTCATGGAATGGAATAAAAGGCATCGTCCTGAACATGTCAAGCTGAGTACAAAATGGGGCTATACCTATATGGCGGACTGGAAATTAGGGTTTGCAGGACAACATGAGATTAAGGAGCATAGCCTTGAAAAATTGATGGAGCAATGGGCCGTTTCAAAAGAACTTCTTCCAGCCTTAACATTGTACCAAATTCATTCTGCGACCTTTGAGAGTGGTGTTTTAGAGAACATGGCAGTGTTGAAAAAATTGTATGATATCAAAAAAGAAACAGGATTGATGATAGGAGCAACGACCAGCGGTGCAAATCAGCTGGATGTATTAAAATTTGCATCAGAACTAAAACTTAAGGATGAATTTTTGTTTGATAGTTTTCAGGTTACTTTTAATATTTTGGAGACAAACACCTTCGAGTTTCTTTCTGAACTTATACGCGCGGGAAAAACCATATATATCAAAGAAGCATTAGCCAATGGACGCGTTTTCAGAAATTCAAATTTCCCACACTATAATGATCTCTATGATTATTTAGATCTTTTAGCCCTAAAATATAAGGTGGGTGTAGATGCTATTGCATTGAGATTTGTCATTGATTATCTTGGCCCAGCCGTGGTTCTGAGCGGAGCTTCATCTAAACAGCAGCTCAAAGAAAATTTAAAAGCCTTGGATTTTTCACTTGAAAAAGAAGAATTAATATCTTTGAGAACATATACTTGCTCTAAAGAATCGTATTGGAATGAACGTCAAGAGTTGGTCTGGAATTAAGCACATAGGATCATTAATGAACGTTGAACTTCTGAAACCATAAATCATTGAAATGAAAAGAAGATCATTCATAAGAAAATCAGGTTTTACAGCCATGGCATCTGTTGCAGGAATGCCCGTTGTTTTTTCTTCAACCGCACCTCAGGGATATCAATTTTTAGGAAATAAGGACCCAGATCCGTTTAGTCTGTTTGATTTGGATAATGAAATGTTAGTGTTAAACAACAGACCTTTTAATATTGAAGCACAGGCCCATTTATTAGACGACAAGATTACGCCAAATGAGAAGATGTTCATACGAAACAATGGCATTAGACCTAAAAGCATTGATGAAAGTAGCTGGACATTAACAATTGATGGTGAGTCTGTTATAAACACCAAGTCTTATTCTTTGGATGATCTAAAACAAAATTTCAAGGTGCATACCTATCAGGTCACTTTAGAATGTGGAGGCAACGGAAGAAGTGAATTTAATCCTCCGGCCAAAGGGAATCAATGGAGCCTGGGAGCCGTCCACAATGCCTCCTGGACAGGTGTAAGATTAAAAGATGTATTGGCCGACGTTGGTGTTAAAAATGATGCCATGTATATTGGATATCATGCGGTGGACCTGCATTTAAGTGGAGATGTTACAAAGGAGGTGATCTCAAGAGGAATCCCTATAGAAAAAGCAAATCAGGATGAAACATTGATCGCTTTCGAGATGAATGGCCAACCAATTCCACTAATACATGGCCATCCACTTCGTTTGATCGCTGGTGGTTATCCTGCCTCCGCTTCTGGAAAATGGATCAATCGCCTGAGTATCAGAAATAAGGAACACGATGGACCTAAAATGAAAGGAATGTCTTACCGTGTACCGGCATATCCTGTGGCACCTGGGCAAAAAGTTCCTGAAGAAGACATGAGGATCATTGAATCAATGCCTGTAAAATCATTGATAACATATCCCAAAACAGGAGCTATTTTAGATAAATCAAAAAGTCTAGACATTAGAGGGCACGCCTGGGCAGGAGAAAAAATAGTTACATCCATGCATTATTCTATTGATTTTGGGGCTACCTGGCATGAATGTGAATTAGAGAAACCAGTGAATAGATTTGCATGGCAACATTTTACGGCAAACATTAGTTTTTCACAACCTGGCTATTACGAAGTGTGGGCTAAAGCAACTGACAATAGTGGAATTCAGCAGCCGATGTTGGTTCCGGGATGGAATCCTAAAGGGTATTTGAATAATGCCTGCCATCGAATTGCGGTAAAAATCATGTAATCAAGTTGCAAAGAATGATGCTAAAAATGATAAGACAAACACAAAGATTCTATTATTTTAGATCACTTCTACTTGTGATTGCCCTCATTTTCTCTAGTGCTTGTACCAATTCAAAGAATAGAGAAACAGAAGAAAACAAGCCACTTGAAACTTCATCCATTCAAACTGATATCAAAGATGGGATTCATGTTCGTACCGGACTGAAAGAAGGAGAAGGATTGATGATGGTCATAGCGCATTGCACGGCTTGTCATTCGGCCCAGTTGATTACGCAAAACAGAATGAACAAAGAACAATGGAATGCCACGATTCGCTGGATGCAGGACACACAAAATCTATGGGAACTGGGAGAAAATCAGGAAGTTATCGTAAATTATCTGGTGACCAACTACCCTGTTATTGACAAGGGAAGAAGGGAAAACCTCCAAAATATTGAGTGGTATCGTTTAGAGGAAGAAAAGTAGTTTCGGGTCACACGATACCAGGAAAAAACGGACCAATTCAACTATATTATAACTGTTATGTCATTTGCGTAAAAAGGCTTGTTATCTTTGCAAAAAAGAATATGGCGCATAATTTTTCTTCTTTAGGTGTAAATGAATTACTCCAACAAGGTTTGGACGACTTAAAAATTGAAGTTCCCACAGAGATACAAGAGAAAACGATTCCGATACTATTAGAACAAAAAGCAGATCTATCAGCTTTCGCCAAAACCGGTACCGGTAAAACACTTGCCTTTGGATTGCCGATACTTCAATTAATTGAACCTGAACTAGAGCAAATACAGGCTTTAATTTTAGCGCCAACCAGAGAATTGGGACAGCAAATAGTTGAAAAATTAAAGTCTTGTACCAAACATATGCCGGCAGTCTCAATTGCCTCAATTTGTGGGGGCATTCCTATCAAACCCCAGATTGAACAACTTTCTCAAACTACTCATATTGTAGTGGCTACACCGGGAAGGCTGATCGATCTGCATAAACGTGGTGCAGTTAGTTTAAAACAGATTAAATACTTAGTGCTTGATGAGGCTGATGAAATGATCGGAGCCTTAAAAAAGGGCTTAGATGATGTTTTCGCTTTGCTGCCGAAAAATAAAAGAACCTATCTTTTTACCGCCACCATGCCTGGTACGATAAAGCAACTGGTTCAAAATTACATGTCTAAAAACACTGTTCAAGTCAGTGTTAATATGGAAGAAATCGGACATCGAGGTATCGATCATCAATATGTCGTTGTTGAACCTATAGAAAAATTAGACGTTTTAATGCATTTTTTAAGTTCTAGAGAAGGCGACAGGGGCATTATTTTTTGTAAAACAAAAGCAGCTGTTAACAAATTAGCAAAAAAACTGGCTATACATAAGTTTTCCTCTGGAGCAATTCATGGTAGTCTTAGCCAGGCGATCCGTGATCGTATTATGGAACAATTTCGAAAGGGCTATATAGACATTCTTGTCGCCACAGACCTGGCAGCAAGAGGAATCGATGTAAAGGAAGTTTCATATGTTGTGAACTACCATTTACCAGACGTATACGAAACCTATGTGCACAGAAGTGGAAGAACCGCCAGGGCAGGAGCAACTGGTTATGCATTGAGTATAATTCAAAAAGAGGAAGCATTTGAAATTTCTGATTTTGAGACTGAATTAGGGTTGCGTTTTACTGAATATAAAAAGGCAAGTCAAAAGAATATTGATGAGAACAATGCTTTGATCTGGGCCAAAAAAATTTTTAAGACCAAGCCTAATAGAGAAATCCCCGCTGAATTTAAGAATAAGATTCACACGATATTTCATCATCTGACCAAAGAAGAGCTCATCGAAAAAGTCTTGGCAGATCATTTAAGGAGCAATTCAAAATCGGGAATAGATAAAAAATCAACTAAAAAGAATTAATGAAACCTACATGAAAAAGCAACAAGACATTTTGGCAAAACTCAACATCAAAGAGCTGAATAAAATGCAACTTGAAGCCATTCCTGTGATTGAATCGAATGAGAACACCATTCTTTTATCACCCACTGGGACAGGTAAAACCCTGGCTTTTCTATTGCCTATCCTTAATGATCTGGATAGAGGAGTAGATGAAATACAGGCGCTGATCCTTGTTCCATCGCGAGAACTTGCCATACAAATAGAACAGGTATTAAGAGAAATGGGGTCAGGTCATAAGGTCAATGCGGTATATGGTGGAAGAGCGATAGCCAAAGACAAAATAGAGTTAAAGCACAAGCCTGCCATTTTAATAGGAACTCCGGGTCGAGTGCACGATCATATAAGAAGCGACAGGTTTTCAACCTACCACATTAATAACCTGGTATTAGATGAATTCGATAAATCACTGGAAACCGGATTTGAGAAAGACATGAAGGCCATTATAAAAAGATTGCCGAGTCTGCGCAAAAGAGTATTGACCTCAGCGACTCAAGGAGTCGAAATTCCTGGGTTCGTAGAATTAAAGCAGGTAAAAACGATTAATAATTTGCAAGATAATCGTTCAAAACTTGTGGTTAAGAAGGTTGTGTCTGAGTCGAAGAATAAATTACCTCAATTACTAGAACTGTTGCATCATATAGGAAATCAACCAGGTATTATTTTTTGCAACTTGAGAGATAGCATTCAGGAAGTTAGCTCCTATCTAAACAAACATCAGATCAGTCATGGTTGTTTTAATGGAGGAATGGAACAGCGAGATCGTGAAAGAACCTTGATAAAATTTAGGAATGGCACCTATCAGTTGATCCTGGCCACTGATTTGGCGGCTAGAGGTATTGATATACCTGAATTAAAATTTATCATTCACTATGAAATTCCAAGAATGCAGGAAGAGTTTACGCATAGGAATGGAAGAACGGCTCGGGTAAATGCCAGGGGAACAGCCTATGTTCTTGCCTGGAAAAAGGAATATTTACCTGATTTTGTAAAAGATGTACAAATAGCGGATATATCAGACAAAAGAGAGATAAAGGCACAGCATTGGAAGACCCTGTTTGTTTCGGGAGGAAGAAAAGATAAAATTTCGAAAGGGGATATTGCAGGTTTGTTTTTTAAGCAAGGAGGATTGACCAAAGATCAATTGGGCGTTATCGAATTGAAACAGGATTGTACTTTTGTGGCTGTACCAGCTAACTTAGCAGTTAATTTGACCAAAAAATTCAACAATACTAGATTGAAGAAAAAGAAAGTTCGCGTCACTATTGTTTAATAAATACGCAAAAACGAATATTTATTCGATTTTAATTGTATCTTTGCCTCATGAAATTGAAAGATGCGACCAAAAAGAAAGCTATTATAGAAAAAACAATTGACATTGTTTATGAAAAAGGTTTTGCAGGTATCAAAATGGCGAATTTGGCGAGGTTGGTGGGTGTTTCTCCCTCTACCTTATATGTCTACTATAAGAACAAAGAAGATTTGATCGTTTCAATTGCAACTGAATTATTTACGAGCATTTCTAAAGAGAGCCATAATGAAATCCAGGAGGACCTGCCTTTTAAGATCAAGCTTAAGACCCTATGGTTATACTGGTTGAATTTCAGTATCAATAAAAGTAAAGAAATGAGTTTTTTACAACAATTAAAACAATCACCTTTTTATCAGCTCGTTCCTGCTGAAACAAAAGATGCAAAGATGCAATTGGCTAATTCATTATTAGACCTAGGTAAAAAGGAAGGCCTCATTAAAAATATTGACAATCAAATATTAAGTTCAATTACGGGCTCTTTGCTGGCAGAAACGAGTAAAATGATGATAAATAAGCAATTAGCTTTGAATGAACAGAACAATGATCTGATGTTTTCCATTCTTTGGGATGCCATTAAAAGCTAAATTTTTTTATATTAATATCGAATATTTGTTCGATAATAAAGAATGTTCTATGATTAAAATTCTAAAAAAAATGGGAATACTACTGTTGAGTTTGTTGCTGATACTTTTATTATCTGGATTTCTGTTTGTCAATCTGAGTCCGCAATTTGGAGGAAATGCAAGTGATCAACAAAAGGCACTTTATGTAAAATCCAGCAATTATTACCAGGGGAAGTTTAAAAATCAAATACCCGTTCAAATGGACATGAGCTTGAGTGATATGAGGAAAAGTTTAGTGGGTTATTTTAATCCAAGTGCGAATACCATTCCTGAAAAGGCTATAAAAGTTGAGAAAATAGATTCGGTTGGCATTGTAAACTATACAGATAAATCGAGACTTATATGGTTTGGACATTCAACGTTCCTACTTCAAATGGATGGAAATAAGATCTTGATTGACCCTATGTTCGGAAAAGTTGCTGCTCCTCATTCAATGCTGGGCACCAATAGGTTTAGCAAAGAATTACCTATAGAAATTGACAAACTGCCCACGATCGATGCGGTACTCATTTCTCACGATCATTATGATCACCTCGATTATGAATCCATTAAAAAATTAAAACATAAAGTGTCAAAATTTTATGTGCCCTTGGGTGTTGGGGCACATCTTATAGAATGGGGTATTGCTGAGCAAAACATTGTTGAGCTTGACTGGTGGGAAGAAGCTGAATTCAATAATCTAACCTTTACTTGCACACCAGCTCAACATTTTTCAGGAAGAGGCTTGACCGATCGTTTCAATACCTTGTGGAGTTCCTGGGTAATTCATTCAAAAACAGAAAAAATATTCTTTAGTGGTGACAGTGGGTATGGACCTCATTTCAAAGAAATTGGTGACACATATGGCCCTTTTGATTTTGCGATGATGGAATGTGGGCAATACAATGAATTGTGGTCAGATATACATATGTTCCCGGAAGAAACCGTACAAGCAGCTATTGATGTCAGGGCCAATAAAGTGATGCCTATTCATTGGGGGGCCTTTAAATTGAGTCTTCATAGCTGGACAGATCCAGTAGAGAGAGCCTCATCTTCGGCCAAAGAACTGAATGTGAATCTGGTCATTCCAAAAATAGGAGAGAACATTCCAATTTCAAGCAACTCAAATTTTGATTCAACATGGTGGAAATAACAACTACAAACAGGATTATCTCCGTGTTTAAAACGGATGTTGAACCTTGGCAGGAAGACCTGGTTCGGAATCTTTTAAAAGATTTTCAGGGCATTTCACAATTGGATCTAGACTTTGAAGATTGTGATCATATCTTGAGAATTGAGTCTGATTCAAATCTATCCCCTATAATTCAGTCCTTGATGCGTTCTAAAGGATATCAGATTCAAGAACTTGAATAGGATCCCAAAAGAATGCTAAACCTTTTCAATATCAATGTCAATTTGTTCTACCTCTCCTGGAGCCAAGCCATCGAGACGAATACTGCCAATTCTGTAACGGATTAATCTTAATGTGGGGAAACCAACACTGGCGGTCATTTTTCTTATCTGTCTAAACTTACCTTCAGTCACCGTAATACGCACCCATGAACTGGGTCTGTGCCTGCCAATCCTTAATTTGTTTGAAGGTGCTGACACTGTCGGAGCAGGATCCAAAATTTTGGCCTTACACGGTTTGGTTTGGTAAAAATCTCCATGCAAACCAATTCGAACCCCTTTTCTAAGCTTGATAACAGCTTCTTCAGTAATACGTCCGTCAAGCTGCGCCCAATATTCCTTCTCTACGCCTGAATTATTTATTTTATACGATAATTCACCATCAGAAGTCAACAAAAGCAGGCCTTCTGATTTTTCATCAAGCCTGCCAACAGCCATGATGCCCTCTGGAAAATCGAATAATTCTCCCAAAAACCGCTTTTTATGTTGTTCTCTGGTTGCGTTTGAATGGAACTGACTTAACATACCCAGGGGTTTATGAATTTTATAATGGACTCCTTGCTTTGTCATCTACAACGAAGTTAGATAATAAATGTGTTGATTCACCTAAAAAGAAGAAAAATACCGAAAAACATCCACCAAAATTCGACAATTCAATTTGTGGCATAATTCTTGGCACAAGAATTAACTTTACACTCAAACACTAAAACCTATTTTTATGATTAAATTTTTACGTTTTTTCCCGTTTTTTATCTTCATTTTATCAATGAATACTGCCAATGCCCAATCAGAATATCTCAGTCAAATTGGACGTAAGGATAGTATTCAGTCTGAGGTATTACAGGAGACCAGAGAATTTTTTATAGAAATACCCGATAGCTATGTTCCCGGAAGTGATTACCGTTATCCAATTGTTTATATTCTAGATGGTGACGTGCAATTACCAGCCCTGCATACCGTACACTCATTTTACAGTGGTGGCTTTCTACCTGAAATGATCCTGGTGGGAGTTTCAAATGCCAAAAACAGAACCAGGGATCTTACCACTTCTAAACTGGAAGGCGAAAAGGCTGCTCATTTTAATGAGGAAAATGGTGGGGCAGATCAATTTATGCAATTTTTAACCAATGAGCTCATTCCTTATATGGAAAACAACTATCCGGTTAGCTCTTACAGAACTTTGATTGGGCATTCATACGGTGGTCTGTTTACTATTAATGCACTGTTAAAACAACCTGAATATTTTGAGAATTATCTGGCTATAGACCCAAGTTTAGAATGGGATGATCAAAAATTACTTAAAGAATCAGAAGGCATATTTCAGAATACAAATCTCGATAAAAAGTCTTTATTTATGTCTCTAGGCGGACAATTGCATATGTCTGATCCAACGATTACCATTGACAATGTAATGTCTGATTCGACTGAAATGACCCTGTTCGCGCGTTCCATCATTTCCTTTTCACAAGTAGTAGAAAACGGAAAAGAAAAAGATTTTTATTTTTCTTGGAAATTTTATCCAAATGATCTGCATGGAACAATCCCTTTACCTTCAATGATGGATGGTCTGCTTGACTTATTCCAATGGTATCAAATGGAAGATGTTGAACGTTTTAATGATCCCGAAGCGACCGTTGAAGAATTAACTGCTATTACCAGACGTCGTGAAAAGAAATTATATGAGCATTATGGTTACAAGGAAGCTCCCTATCCTGATTATCTCTTTAACATGAAAGGGTATATGAGCATGGACATGGGGCAATATGATTTGGCAGAAATGTATTTCAAGATGAATACGGAGTACTATCCAACCGATGCAAATTCATATGATTCATTAGCTGATTATTATGAAAGCCAAAAGGACTATGACAAGGCATTAAAAAATGTGACCAAAGCCTATGAATTGTCTCAATCAGATTATCACAAGAAAAGAATGGAAGATTTAAAAGCTAAGTAAGGGCTTATTCTTCGTTGATAAAACTTAGATCTAAAACGTTGAAATTATTAGCCGCTTTGACCAATAGGGTAGAGCCGATGGCTTCAAATAAATGATTTGTTTTTAAGACAAATTCTGCCTGTTTCTCTATTTTGAAATTGGGGATACCCACTAAGGTTAAATCTGTGGTACCAGATTCATGTTCAATTATATCATAGAAGGCTCTTTGCTCAACGGCATTGTTAATGATTTTTGTAATGACATTTACACGCAGGTCTTCAACAAGAGTGGCTATTTTATCGTGAATAATGCTTTCTTCAATATTGTTATTATTCACAAACAAGACACGAATACGAGGATTGTTCCATCTTGGTGAGGCAATAATGAACCTGGCAATATTCAGCATCATTTCGGCGTTTTTACTGTCGGTTTCCCGCCACCAAAGATCAACTGTATTATACGCACCAAATTTGTGCTCCTTGTCAAAATCTAGATAAAGTAGGTTGTAGTCCAGATGTAACAGGGTTTGCGTCATCTTGGAATATTCCACAGAATTTTCCAGGCCTTTGGGCCATCCCATCATGATGGTGTTTGGCTCAACTCCTGAAAAACCAAAAGTAGAAGCGATATTGGTAATACCTTCATAGATATTGCTCACTTTCAGTTGTCTTGCAAAAATCCCTAATTCTTTGAAATTATGATCTGACACTACTTGTTCGGTTCTCTTTAAGGGCTTGTCATTTTCTTTATCGACGATTAATTTAAAATTCGTCACTATACCCGTTCTTCCTGATACGGTCTTGCCCAACTCAAGCAAATACTTTTGATGATCACTACGCCCGCTAAACAAGATAATATTAGGGTTCCAGTTAGAATTCTCCTCAGAATTACTATCAATCTTTTTTAGGCCCTTGTTAACTATATTCTCCCAGACGCTGCGCCATACATCGTTAGACTGCAATTTGACTTCCTTTCTTTGCAAACCAAAATACAAGGCACCAATAACGGCAAGAGCACCCAGCATAGCCAGCATGTCTAATTTGAACATCACAGCAAAACAAGCAATGAACCCAAGTAATCCGATCCATCTTTTTATTTTAAAGGAAGGCTGAAAATCTGGGTTTGCCCAACTCTCCAAAAAGTAACAGATGTTTATAAATCCATATGCTGTTAAATAAAACATCGACACCAATCTTGCAATAACGTCTAACTCTCCAATAAGAATTCCTATTTCAGCAATTACAAATACCAGTAACAAAGCATTGACCGGTTCATTGTTTTTACCCTTTCCTTTTCCAAATATTTTTGGTGTCACTAAATCTATAGACATGGCCTGCAGAATTCTTGGTCCGCCAAGAATACCACCTATGGCAGATGACAAGGTCGCACCCCAGATTCCAGCTACTACTGCCGGAGCAAACAAGGCTATTTTCATCAACACATTATAGTCGCTCTGCAGGAGGGCTGGATCAACGGCAATAGCAAGAAAAACAGCCAAAGCCAGATATACAGCAAGTCCGACTCCAATGGCCATTAAAGTCCCCATAGGGATGGATCTTTTGGGGTCTTTTAAATCACCACTCATGGCAATACCAGCTGTAAAGCCAGTCACTGCCGGGAAAAAGATGGCAAACACCATTTCCAAAGGCACCGAGCCGTCCGATGGCAATAAATTAATTGAATCAGGGGCAAACTCTTTGGTACCGAAAAAGATGGACAATAATGAAATCACAATGGCAGCCAGGATAAAGAATTGAGCTTTTAGGGCCACAGAGGTACTGATCAAGGCCAGTATTGTCAGCGATAGTAAGGCAATGGTCGCCGTCACCCTAAAATCATTGGTGCTCATGCCCAAATCAAAGTAACTGTTGAAACTTTCAGAAAAACCAATAAGATATAGTGAAATTGAAAAGGCCGTTCCAATAAAAATGGCAATTCCAATGGAACCACCAATCGGAATTCCCATACTTCTTGACAGCACATAGTATATACCACCTGCACCGATCTTTTTATCGGTAGCTACCGAGGATACGCTAAGCCCAGTAGTCACTGCTATAACATGCGCGATGACAATTATGGCAATTGTTCCTAGAAGACCCGAATTTCCTACCACCCATCCTAAACGCATATACATGATTACACCAAGTATTGTCAGGATAGATGGGGTAAAAACCCCTGCAAAAGTTCCAAACTTCTTTTTTGCAGACATAGTTTTGCGGATCAATTTACTTTAAACAAGGTGGTGAATATAGCTAATTTTTTCACAATTGATTAGGAAAAAACCAAACTGTTTATCCTTAAAATCAAAGAAGTTTTTCAGCGACTTCCAGCCAGCTGTTGGCCCTGGTATGACTGTTTTCATGAATGTTATGAGGAGAAGTAAACAGGATGGTATCTCCCTCAAATTTATCGAGGTTTAAACTCCTGTCATCAATAAGCAGATCACCTTTCAAAATGAATTTATATCCACATAAAATTCGATGCTCCCAGGTGATAAACGGAAAATACTGGTCAAGCCAGTCACTTTTTTCTTCTAAAGAATTAGGAAACTGCATCGCCGCACTTGCAATATAAACTTCATGTTTTTCACTAAGTTCCTTAAGCACAGCTATGCTGTCTTTAATAGGTTCTAAGTTCCTGAAAAAACCTTTTGAACGGGCATGCAATCGTATACTTTCCTGATGTATTTCAGGAACATTTTGCCATACTTCACCACTTTTAAAATGTTCAAGTGAAAGATTTTGATGAAACTCTTCATTATACATTTCAATGTGCTTTCCGTACGTATCAGCTATCACATCATCCATATCTACGAATATGACCATAATTTCGATTTTGATGTAAAATAAATCAATTTTGAAGAATTTCTAATGCTATTTTCCCAAACTTAATGCTTTTTTAACATGTACAAAATTCATGAATTTAAATCAAAATGATCATTTAACAGGCTTCGTATAATAAATATCATATAATTATGTTAAGAACTAGTGCAATGATGTATAAATAGTGAATATATAGTATCTTTGCAATTCTGAAAAAAGGCCTTTATTAGCGATGAGTTCATCTTCAAAACAGCATGTTAAAAAATCAAGACTGAGGTTATTACACCAGTATTATTCATATACAGGTTTTTATGCTTTTGTCAGATCGAGTCTTGGAAAGGCGATTCTACCCATTGGTTTGTTTATCGTTGGTCTTTGGATCGTTCATGCCTTTGTTATCGATTTTGACGATTTGTTTACTTCAATAACAACAACGTACAGTCCTATTGCCATTTTATCGGTGTTTTTTGCCTCTGAATCGTTTCTTGGTTTGATACCACCTGAGATATTTATCGCTTGGGCAGATAAAACCAATTCTCCGCTTTTTTACCTGTCCTTACTGGCAGTTTTATCGTATTTAGGTGGGGTTATTTCCTATTTCATTGGCCGAGGCATTGCAGTGATGCCATCAGTATATGCTTATTTGGAGATCAAAATGCAGAAGCATGTGAAAATGATTCGCAAATGGGGAGGTTTCCTGATCATCGTAGGAGCATTGCTTCCAATTCCTTTTTCATTGACCAGTATTGCAGCCGGTCTGATCAAGTATGAATTTAAAAATTACCTTCTTTTCGGCTTACTTCGTTTCTTGAGGTTCTATTTGTATGCGGCCGTGATATTCAACGTCATTTAGGCCTTCATCAGTTTCCATATCAGACCTGTTTAAAAAAAAAACAGGAAAAGATGTAATCCTTTCCTGTCAATCGTTCTCATTCGTCAATACTAATTATTCGAATCCAATCTTTTTAAGCGCATCGTGACTCACCTTAATAGCTTCCAGTGGTTTCATATTAAATGTTCTGTCTTGCTCAACAAAATAATAGTTCATGCCAGACTTATCTTTACCTGTAAGAATTTTGGCGAAATCAATGGTTCCATTCCCAACAGGAGCAAACCTTCCCTGATCATCCATATCCTTTACATGCCATAGTTTAAATCGATTCGGATACTTTTCGAAATAGGCTAATGGGTCAGCTCCCGCCTTTGTTACCCAATAAAGATCCATTTGAAAATTCACATAAGCCGGGTCTGTATTTTCTAATAAATAGTCAATGATCACTGTACCATCTTTCCCTTTCATAAATTCAAAATCATGATTATGATAGAGCAATTTTAAGCCTGCTGCATCACATTTCTTACCCATGGTACTAAGAATTTCTGCCAGTTCTTCAGCAGTTCCTTCCATACCCATTGATTTTGTTTCAGCATAATACTTGAACATTCCCATAGGAGGAATCGGGACTACAAAATACTCAAAACCAGCTGCCTTGGCATCGGCAAACATTACATCTGCATTTTCCAGAGTCACTGAACTCTGATGTGTGCTAACAGGGTGTAAGCCTAATTCTTTCACATAGCTTTGAAAATCTTCAGGAGACATATCATAATACTTCCCATCTCTATAACCTGCAGCCTCTATGTTTTTATAACCTGTATCTGCTACTGTTTTAAGGGTTGCTTTTGCATCTTTTGACATATCATTTCTAACCGTATAAAGAGCCAGCCCTCCATATTGATCTTGCCCCAAAGCGGCAAATGAGGTTAACAATGCCATGCATAGCACTAAAAGGTTGAATTTGTTTTGTTTCATTAGTTGTTTCATAATCATCATAATTTGTTTTAAGACCCTAAAAATAGGAATAAATGTCTCAATTATTTCAATTCACATTCTAAAATTAATGATTACTTTCACCGCCAAAACTAAGCAATTGAAAAAACCAAATTACCGCATATTAATTCTGTTGGCCTTTTTCGCCATTTATGTGATTTGGGGATCAACCTATCTTCTCAATAAAATTCTGGTAAGTGAATTAGCACCACTTTTTCTGGCTTCAATTCGATTTATCGTTGCCGGATTGTTGATTTTTATCATTGCAAGGGGTTTAAACTATGAATTGAAGGTCTCAAAAAGACAGTTCATAAACTCATTGATTGCCGGTTTTTTGTTTTTGGTTTACGGAAACGGGGTCTTTGTATGGGCCTTAAAATATGTAGACAGTGGCTTTGGTGCATTACTGGCATCAACACAACCCATATTTGTTCTTATTTTGATGAGATTGCTCTATGGACAGAAAATTTTACCTAAGGCTATTTTAGGAGTGTTTTTGGGTGTTTTTGGAATGATTTTGTTAGTCAATCAGCAGGGCTTACGTTTTAATGAAAATAGTTTTATTGGTATTATCATGATATTTTCCTGTATACTCTGCTGGAGCTATGCCAGTGTTTTTGTTTCCAAAAATGAATTACCTGTGAATCAGTTTGTCAGCGCAGCCTATCAAATGTTATCAGCCGGTGTTTTGTTACTTATTGCAAGTCTGATCTTTGGTGAAACCTGGATAGGTCCCGGTCATTGGAGCCTATCTGCACAGATTTCAATGATTCTTTTAATTGTGTTTGGAAGTATTGTAGCCTTTACCTCATTTAATTACCTTTTAAAGGTTGTTCCGCCAGAAAAAGTAGCTACTTCGGCGTATGTGAATCCGGTAATTGCCTTATTGCTCGGTTGGTATATTCTAGATGAACAACTATCGCTGCAATCTGGCATAGCGGCCATCATTCTTTTAACTGGTGTTTACTTTATCAATAGAAAAAAACGCTTGTTCAAGAAATAATTTTGATAGCAGTTTGGAATGAGGTAAATTCGAGTGCAATTAACACCCTATGGATTACTTTACTATTACGGCCG
The DNA here is from genome assembly GCA_964419405.1 of uncultured Flavobacteriaceae bacterium. GTDB lineage: Bacteria > Bacteroidota > Bacteroidia > Flavobacteriales > Flavobacteriaceae > Lutimonas. The sequence goes on along the minus strand of CAYQPI010000293.1, from coordinate 23,514 downwards.
TATTGGTCAGTATCTCTGCGATTTTTGGATATATCAATGTTCGGTTTTTGAAATTACCAAACACGATAGGCCTTATGTTGATCACCATTCTGTTTACGCTGGCAGTTTTTGCCCTAAGTTTTTATGACAGTGCTTTACTGAACGCTGAAAAATACATTATTACACATATAGACTTTAAGGAGGTTTTATTAGATATCATGTTGAGTTTCCTCCTGTTTGCCGGTGCTTTACACACTAATTTCAAACAGTTAAAGGTTCAAAAATGGCCCGTATTTGCATTTTCGACCCTAGGCGTTATTTTATCCACATTTCTTGTAGGATTTGCCATGTATTACTTATTGCCCTTGCTAGGAATGAAGGTGAAACTGGTGTACTGCTTGTTGTTTGGGGCCTTAATTTCTCCAACGGATCCTATTGCAGTATTAAGTATCTTAAAACAAGCAGGTGCTCCAAAAAAGCTTGAAACAAAGATTGTAGGAGAATCTCTATTCAACGATGGAGTAGGTGTGGTCGTATTTTTAACCATCTATAATATTGCAAAATTTGGTGCAGAACAGGTTGATAGCTTAGATGTCATAAAACTGTTTAGTCAAGAAGTTTTTGGTGGTGTTGCCTTGGGACTAATTTTAGGCTGGGTTACTTTTAGATTAATGAAGTCTATAAATGATTATGACATTGAAGTGATCATCACCTTAGCGACGGTAATGGGAGGTACGGTACTTGCTCATAAATTGCACCTTTCAGCACCCCTGGCTATGGTAACAGCAGGATTAATTGTTGGAAATGATACTGTTCGAAATTCGGCCATGTCAGAGATTACTGAAAGTTATGTTGATAAATTCTGGGAACTGATAGATATTTTAATGAACACCATTTTATTTGTATTGATTGGTATGGAGATGCTGGTGTTATCCTTTGAAGTGAATTACTTTATCGCAGGACTTATAGCAGTTCCTGTGGTATTGATTTGCAGGTATTTATCTTTGATACTACCTGTAAAATTCTTTGAAAAGAAACTTGCTTTTGTTCCAAAAACCAATTTAATCATGACCTGGGGAGGTTTAAGAGGAGGGATTTCAATCGCTCTCGCCCTTGGTCTTACGCAAGATATGCATCGAGATTTATTTTTAGTGATTACCTATATTATCGTCGTATTTTCCATTATTGTTCAAGGCCTTACCGTAGGACATCTGGTCAAAAAAGTTACAAAAAATCTCGATCCTGTCTATCTGGATTGATATCATCTGAATGGTAGGTATTCACCCATACGTATAATAAAAGTAATTGAATAAGCGATCACATAAACTCTCCTTTTTTAAACCAGAAAAATTTCCGTTTTTTTATGGGTATGTCGTACTATTTATTGGAAGTATTGGTGTTCTGGCCAGTATCCCTGGTCAAACTGTAGGTGTTTCGGTTTTTACAGATCCGGTAAAAGATGCCTTAGGCCTGAGCCGTAATCAATTTAGCAATGCCTATATGATCGGCACCTTAATAAGTGCTTTTTTTGTCAGCAGAGCGGGTGTTCTTTTTGACAGGTTTGGCGCGAGATACGTGGCCTTCTTTGCTGCATTTTTTCTGGGACTGTCACTTCTTTTATGTTCAATAGCGGTTGAAATCAGTGAACTAATCAGCATACTCTTAGATACTAGATCATGGTTGGTCCCTTTTATTTTAATGACGATACTTTTCTTTTTTATTCGATTTACAGGCCAGGGAGTATTAACAATGGCATCAAGAAATATGATCATGATCTGGTTTGATAAGAATAGGGGGAAGGTGAACTCGATCAGCAGTATCGGGGTAAGTCTGGGCTTTTCAAGTTCTCCTATATTAATTAATAAATTAATCGATGATCATGGCTGGGAACTAAGTTGGCAAATCATGGCAATCTCATTGTTTATCTTCAGTTTTTTAATTCTTCAATTTTACAGAAACAGGCCAGAAGATTACAACCTGAGGCCTGATGGGTATATGAAAGCCATGAAAAAAGTGCAATTGCAAGAAGTAGAAAATAATTATACGCTTTTGTCAGCTAAAAAAACCAGGGCTTTTTGGATATTTGGGCTGGCCCTTGCGTTTAATAGTTTTTTTATCACGGGATTCACCTTTCATGTAGTCTCAATTTTCACAAATCAAGATTATTCTCGCTCACAGGCTATTGCCATTTTTCTTCCTATTTCTATTATTGCCATATCAGTATCTACACTTTGTAATATTTTGAGTGATCATGTGAAGCACACTATATTTTTGTATCTCATGTTATTTAGCGGGGTTTTGGCCTCCATCGGTTTACTTTTCTTATCCCAAACCTGGGGAGTGTATGCCTTAATCGCTGGACTGGGCTGTTACAGTGGTTTGTTTGCCGTTGTCAATGCCGTAACCTGGCCACGTTATTATGGTAGAAAACACCTTGGTGCCATCACAGGCAAGGTAATGAGTTTTCTGGTCATTGCCAGTGCCATCGCCCCAAGTCTGTTTAGCTTGTGTTTTACAAAACTTGGTTCCTATAGCTATATAAGTTATATCACACTGGCATTTTTATGTTTTTTATTTCTCGCCTCATTTCAAGTGAAAAACCCCCAGCATCCATAAACTGTTTATCCATGTTCAGAATGGCATAATGAATCCTATAAAATATTGATTTTTAACTTTAATTGAATTCTGCAAAATATTGATAAGTAGTATTTTAACATAAATTTAGCTTTCACCTCCATTTGCGTTAAATATTTGATAAAAATTATCATACAGTTTCAAATAGAAGCAACAGTTACCTAATTTAGAATACAATTAATTCAAAATAATATCATGAAAAACTCAAAATTAACCTTGTTATTGCTGTGTCTTATGATTTCAGCAGTATCGATTCAAGCACAAAACATTACACAACCAAGAGCAAGTCAGCAGGCCACAATTAGTCAGCGACTTGGTATATCTGATGTGACTATCGTCTATCATAGTCCAGCTGTTAAAGGGAGAAAAATATGGGGAGCAACGGTTCCTTATGGTACCATATGGAGAGCCGGAGCTAATGAAAACACCACTATTCATTTTACCCATGATGCCAAAGTAGAGGGCAAAGATATTGCTGCCGGAACCTATGGTTTTTATATGATTCCAGGAGAGAATGAATTTCAGCTTCTATTTTCAAAATATCATCAGTCCTGGGGATCTAATGTTCCTACTGAAGAGGACATCGTTGTAAAGGTATCCGTAACACCTGAAACTATTCCGGCACAGGAGTGGCTTAGCTATGATTTTATTGACAGAGGCAGCAAAAGTCTAACTGCAGCTTTAAAATGGGATACTGTACTTGTTCCTTTTAAAATTGAATATGATGTAAACAAGATCGTGGTCGATAATGCCAGAGCTGAGCTGAAAGGATTGGCTGGATTTGGTCAAGGCTATAATCAGGCTGCATCTTTCTGTTTGCGAAACAATTACAATCTCGAAGAGGCGATGACCTGGATCGATCAATCGATTGGTGGTGGTAAATCGTTTCAAAACTTATCGGTAAAATCAGGATTATTGGCGAAGAAAGGAAATCAGGAGGCTTCTGACGAGGTCATGAAAGAAGCATTGACCATGGCAAATGGAAATCAGCTCAATCAATATGGTTATCAGCTCTTAGGAGCAGGAGATACAAAGGGGGCGATCGAAATCTTTTCTATGAACATCAAGAAGCATCCAGACCATCCATTTATATGGGGCTTTACAGATAGCCTGGGCGAAGCTTATCTTGCAGATGGAAATAAAAAAATGGCCCTTAAATATTATAAGGAGGCCAAAACGAAAGCTCCGGAAACCCAATATGCCTATTTGGATAATGTCATTGCAGGTATTGAAACAAAATAAACTTTTAATCCCAGAAGTTTTTACTAAACCACATGTGAATCATGTGGTTTTTTTTGTAATTACCACTGATAAATTAGAGTAAATCGATAGAATAATACTCCTTTGATTCAAGAATTTATCTGCTCAGAATGAATAGAAATTAAAAGCTATATTCCTCACTGAAATCACCCCTTATTTACTATATTTATAGCTCATATGAATTAGGGTATATGGGGAGTTCCTTTTTAATCGACCTGCAGGAGTATCTCATTAAAAATCTATTTTTTAAGAGGTCTTTTCTTTTTCCATACAGTAACGTTTTATTTCTTATTTTTTTTCTATTTTCATTTGTACATCAAGGATTTGCGCAAAAGGAAAACGCCGATTTCAGATTACATATTCGAAAAACCCAGGGGACCATAAACATTGATGGTGTTGTTGATGAAAAGGCCTGGGAAGAAACAGATGTGGCCGATGATTTTTTTATGGTATTGCCTGAAGATACAGGAAAGGCCGAGCAACAATCAGAAATTCGCATGTGCTATGATGATAAACATATTTATCTGGCAGCCATATTTTATCATAATCCGCCTGGACCTTATTATGTGGAATCATTGAGGCGTGATTTTTCTTTTGGAAAGAATGATAACTTCCTACTGTTCATTGACCCTTTTAACAATCAAACTACTGGTTTTTCCTTTGGGGCAAATGCATCTGGAGCCCAATGGGACGGCACAATGAATAATGGAAAAAGTGTCGATCTGAACTGGGATAGCAAATGGATATCTGAGGTAAAACAAGATAAAGAAAAATGGGTCGTAGAAATGGCCATCCCATTTAAATCGATTCGTTATAAAAAAGATGTCAAGGAATGGGGAATCAATTTTAGCAGGCTGGATTTAAAATCAAGTGAGAAATCGAGCTGGACCCCAGTTCCCAGACAGTTTCCAACTTCATCTTTGGCCTTCTCAGGAGTTCTGGTTTGGGATGAGCCTCCTCCACCAACGGGTATTAATTTTTCGTTGATACCTTATGTATTAGGAAGTGTGCACACCGATAATGTCGACGGAAATGACACTGAGTATGAAACCAAAATTGGTGGGGATGTTAAATTTGCCTTGACGTCCTCATTGAATCTTGATCTGACGATAAATCCTGATTTTTCACAAGTGGAAGTCGATCAACAGATCGTAAACCTTGATCGCTTTGAATTGTTTTATCCTGAAAAAAGGCAGTTCTTTTTAGAAAATGCCGACCTGTTCGCCAATTTTGGATATGCCACCATTCGTCCTTTCTTCTCAAGAAGAATTGGCCTTGAAGTACCTATAAAGGCAGGGGTAAGGGTGAGTGGTAACCTCAATGAGGATTGGCGTATGGGTCTGATGGACATGCAAACCGCCAGTGATAAAGAAACTGGTTTGCCCGGTCAGAATTTCGCCGCTGTTTCATTCCAGAGAAAAGTTTTTAGCCAATCAAGTATTGGTGTTTTGTTTGTAAACAAGGAATCAACTGATTACCCCATTGAATCAGATGAATACTATGAGCTATATCCTAAATACAATCGAAACGTTGGCCTGGAATACAATTTGGCTTCCTACGATAATTTATGGACAGGCAAGGCATTTGTTTTTAAATCATTTTCACCCGATGATCAGGGGAACGGATTTACGCAGGCCGCCAATATCGAATATAAAACACAGAACTGGAATTTTGGGTTTAAGGAAGAATATGTTGCTGATGATTATAGAGCCGAGGTAGGGTTTGTTCCTCGAACGGGGTACTTTAAGATCAATCCATTTGTGGGCTATCTATTCTACCCTGAAAAGAAATCGACCATCTTAAGCCATGGACCAAGAGCAACAAATATCAGCTATTTTAATGAAGATTTTAAAAACACCGATTACCTGAATTTATTACAGTATTATCTGAATTTCAGAAACCGAAGTTCTTTTAGAATGACCTTGATCAATGAGTTTGTTGAATTGCAGGAACCGTTTGACCCTACTGGTTCAGGCAAGCCTGAACTCCCGGCCGGGTCGAAACATTATTGGAATGCCCTACGCCTCAACTATATCTCAAAGCCTCAAAGTATGTTTACCTATAGTATTGGATCAAGGGTCGGTGGATATTACCAGGACGGCTCATGGTTTAGTTTGAACAATGAGTTAGGCTATCGTTTTCAGCCCTATGTAAGTTTGAGCTCTGTGATCAGTTATAACAATATTAAAATGCCCGCTCCCTGGAATACTACTGAGTTTTGGCTCATTGGCGCCAAGGCCGACATTACCTTTACCAATAAATTGTTTTTTGCCACCCTGTTTCAGTACAATGAACAAAGTAAAAATTTCAATCTAAATTCACGATTTCAATGGCGTTATCAGCCCGCGTCTGACTTATTTGTAGTCTATACCTATAATGATCAACTGGCGCCGTTTACAGAAACAACCCAAACCCTTACCTTAAAATTGGTTTATTGGTTTAACAAATAAGACGTGAGCTACCAGATCTAAACCCTTTTATGCTAAAATACTCTCATGACCCGAATCTTTTACAAAAAGACAAGAGCTTTTTGTTTTGAAAGACATGTCTTTGACAAATTCAAATTTGAGGTCTTCATCCATACCAAATATATTCAGATCAGCATTTGGTGCATTATTCACAACTGTGTAGAAATCACCAAGATATACCTCGGTCATGGTTTGTGGTAAACGAGCCAGACTCGTTAAGGTTTTTAGGAATTTTTTCGCAGTCTCTTCTTCATCCGGATTATTGACCACTGTGATGAGCCTGATACGTGCTCCCCAGTTCATCTTCAGTTTATAAGCCACTAGTATTGAAAGATCTAAGTTTCCGATATCCCATCCTAAATTCCAGTTTCCACGCCTGTCACTTACCCATACATTAATGGTATTTCGCTGCCCCAAAAGGGCCGTAGGGTGAGACAAATACAGTAAAACACCAATTTCTAAGCGAATACACTCTTTCATGACCGGTCTGAGTTCGGTTTCATAATTATCGTGATCTTGCAAATTTAAAAAGACAATATTGGGTCTAAAAAAGGCTCCCTGAAGCGCCTGATTCCCATTATTGATACCCTTGGCAAATTCCTGGGTATGGATGACCGAAGAAGATGAAAACACTTCTTTCTCTCTAAATGCAGCAGAAATGCCTTCCAACTCTGAGGCTAGGGAGCTCGATGCCGAAAAAGGTTCTATTCCCAATAATTTGATAGAGCCTTTGGGCTTGGCAATATTTCTTAAAAACTCAAAGTTTCCTTTTAATCCATTGATATCTCGTACAGGAACCATCAAATTGGCTTTCCATGCTCTTTGCTGCATATTTTTCATACCCCATGTATGTTTGGCAGCCCATTCGGCAAAGGAAACAAACAACCCTGATCTAACATCCTCAAAAGGTGTTTCCAGGTTTTGTCGCTGGAGATACCAATACACCATCAAAACGATCATGATCGAGATCAAACTGACGGTAGGGTTTATAATAAACATCGCAAATACAGACGAAAACAATCCGAACCATGGTACCCACTTGTGAATCTTAAATATTGGACGATAGCTGATCAAACCGAGGTTTTGCTCAATAATCACTACAATATTGATCATGGCATAGGTGATGAGAAAAAACAGTGTCACCAAAGGAGCAACAGCATTAATATTTCTTAACAGCAAGGTTGAGAAAATGAGTATACCAGTAACGATCATGGCATTTCTGGGCTGACCATTTTTACTTTGACCCTTTAAAAAATTAGAATAGGGTAGTACCTGATGCTCGCCCATGGCAAAAAGAATTCTAGAGGAACCAACAATTGAAGCCAAGGCTGAAGAAAATGTTGCTCCCAGGATTCCCGCAATCACCAGCGGGCCAAAAAAGGCCTTATCAACCATGATATAATAATCATTTAGCAGTTCATTTTCAGTCGCACTTCGGGCAATCCAGAAGGCAAGTACCATATAAATCACAAAGCTGACACCAATGGCCCAAAGGGTTCCACTCGGAATACTCTTTTTTGGAAATTCTAATTCGCCAGACATATTGGCCCCGGCCATGATTCCCGTGGCCGCTGGAAAAAATACGGCAAATACAATCCAGAAATTACTGCCACTAAAATTATTTTCTATGGATCCTTTAAATGATCCCCAACTTAATGCCTCACTTGTTGGAATCGTCATAGAGCCATTATAAGCTGCAATCGTGATCGAAATCAAGGATAAGACAATGATGGCCATAATAATATACTGCGTCTTAATGGCCAGATTAGCACTGATATAGGCTATGGTATAGAGAATTATAAATACACTAATATCGACCAAAAAGGCATTGTGTTCGGGAAAAATACCTAACCAACCTTCTCTAAAGCCAAAAATATACATGGTCACTGCCAGGCCTTGTGAAATGTATCGTGGAATTCCTAAACTACCACCAACTTCAAGGCCTAAGGCTTGAGATACAATGGCATAGGCACCACCGGCTCCAATTCGTATGTTTGTAGTTATTGCCGACATCGAAAGTGCTGTGCACAAAGTGATTAGAAAAGAAATAATAATGATTAACCAGGCTCCCAGCAGGCCGGCATTTCCTACTACCCAACCCAAACGCAGGTACATGATCACACCTAATATGGTGAGTAGTGTAGGCGTAAAAACACCGCCAAACGTTCCGAATTTTTTAATGGTTTTTGATTCGTTGATCATAAAAGTCTGGTACTGGTTTGGGGAAGTAATTTACTAATTTAAATGATAAAGTAGTTTTACTATTTTTATTCCAGTTTTTATTGATACTATTCCTCATTTTCTTACCACCAAACGACGAAAAATTTCTGTATGGTGCCATCTTTACATTTAATCCAGCATAATGGGGCTTTTTTACCTTCTACCAGGTTCTTCACCTCGATTTTAAAGGAATCATATGATATCCAGGGAGCATTTTCATGCACTTCTTGCAACCAATCAACCTTATTCGGAATGTAAAATTCGCTATCCTTAAATTGCTCAATACCTGAATAATCAACATAAAACCCGGTATGGCACTCCTTATTTAATTGAATAAAGTCAACCTCTGACCTAAAAGGAGTAAATAATTGTGCCTTAAAACTGACTCGTTGTAGAATGCTATCAGGGTCAATGCCGAGAGATTCCAAAATCGGTCGAGAACATGAATGATAGATCAGAGGTAGTTGTTTTTCTCTTAGCTTGATGAGCTTTTTTTTAAGCGTATCATTTCTGTTAGGCCCTATCCAACAATCAATCTCATTTTCACCCATATAAGGATCATACAAATAAAATTTATAGACGATTTCAAGATGTATCGGAACCCCGTCTTGTTTTAAGATGCAGTCTAATTCCCCTATGGTAATCTTGCCGTCCTGAATCTGTTGATTGCTCAATAAAACTTCAATAGTTGCTGCCTGTGTTAATTCATTGAACACAAATTGTTCAACTCGTTTACCTAAAAGTAAATTGTCTGGAATAACTACCTGTAAAAGAGTGCTAGTTGCTTTTGGAAACCTAAGTTGTTCAAGACCATTTACAGCCTGATCTTTCCATAATTCATTGGTATTAAGATAACCCCGGTATTGACTTTTTGTAGCATTATGCATGTTCATATGTTGCTAAGATATAAACTTAATATGAGCCAATAAATCTTGTATATTTTTTAACTATTTTTTTATTATTCAACAGGTACATTTAGTTATATTTGCCGCCGTAATAAAAAAACACTATTGATATGAAAGCTTTTATTTTTGCCTTTTTTGTTGTTCTATTTATTTCTTGCGATTCAGATGAAGGTACGATACCCGTGGATTATGTAGCTGAGAACGAATTAGAGATTCAGGAATATATTAGTCAACACAATCTGGATGCCAAAGCTACTGGCTCTGGTTTGTATTATGTAATTGATGAACAAGGAGAGGGAGCAGAAATTACAGCAAGTTCGGATGTTTCTTTACGATTTAAAGGTTTTTTCACTAATGGTGAAGTTCTGGTAGAAAATACTGAAGAAGGTTTATCTTTTAAATTACAGAATGAAATAGCAGGTCTTAGAGAAGGTATTCAACTTTTTAATGAAGGAGGTAAGGGAACTCTTTTGATCCCAGCCCATCTTGCTTTTGGAAATATTGATTCACCAAATATTCCTGCCGGTTCGGTAGTAATATTTGAAATCGAATTGATCGATTACCCGGCTGAAAACAAAGCTGAAATTGAAAAGTTCCTTTCAGATAATGACTTGCAGGGCACAGAAACTGAATCAGGTTTGTTCTACATAATTGACGAGCAAGGAACCGGAGAATTTCCTGTCGATGACTCAATAGTTACTGTTGCTTATAAGGGTTCCTTAACAAACGGTGATGTATTTGATGAAAGCGATGAGGACGGTATCTCTGCAAAACTTAGCGTATTTATTCCTGGTTGGAAAGAAGGGCTAAAGTATTTTAAAAAGGGAGGTAAAGGAAAATTATTGGTTCCCTCATCTCTAGCTTATGGCAGATATGGAACACAAGGAATCCCAGGAGGGGCTGTTCTTGTATTCGACGTAAATTTGTTAGAAGTGGCAGAAGAGTAAATCAAATCATTTTGAGCTTCATGTGATGAGGTTACAAGGGTATGGAATATTCCTATATTTGTGTAAACTAATTCTAAACATGAAGAAACTATTATTTATTTTGTGGTTTGCAGTCCTATTTGTGGCTTGTAATGACCATCAGCCGGAAATTACTCCTGAGATCTTATTTGACGGAATTGATGATTCTATTAAACCTGGTGACGACTTTTTTAGTCATGTCAACAAAAACTGGTATGAACAGGCCGTTATCGCCGATGATCAGGTGGGAGTAGGAGCATACCGCTTTCTCAATATACCGCAAAAGCAATTACTAAGAGAAATTCTTACGGAGGTTTCATCTCAGACCCATAAACCGGGTAGTGTTGAACAATTGGTTGGAGATTTTTATGCCTCAGGTATGGACACCCTGAAGATCAATGAAAGGGGAATAGAGCCAATTCAACATATGTTGAAAGCTATTGATACCATTAGCAATTCATCAGCATTATTGACACATATTGCTGATCAGATTCAGGTTGGAGATTATTCAATCATATATCCATACATTTCTCCAGATAAGAAAAATAGCACTGTGAATATGGTTCATTTTGTGCAAACAGGCCTGGGTTTACCCGATAGAGACTATTATTTCAGAAAAGATTCATCTGCGGTAAAAATCCAAGCTGCTTATCAAACTTATATAAGAACCTTGTTTTCTTTGGCAAAAGAGGAAAACCCGAAAGAAATGGCCACAGTTGTTTATGAGATTGAAACCAAGATCGCTGCTTCACATAAAACGCGTGTTGAGCGAAGAGATGTTCAGGCCAATTACAACAAACTATTTGTGGGTGACCTCGACAAAAGGCATTCTAATATAGATTGGACAGAACTCTTGGCCAAGTTGAACATGAAAGCCGATTCCATTGATATTAGCCAACTTGAATACTACGATTCCCTTAATGAATTATTGGGATCTATTCCTCTGGACCAATGGAAATATTATTTAAAAGCCCATACCCTTGATTCTTTTTCGAATGTACTAAGCCAGGATTTTCAAGATGCTTCTTTTAATTATACCAAGGTGATTTCAGGTCAGTCTGTAAATAAAACCAGAGAAGAATTGATGGTACAAAGAGTTGACAAGCAAATAGGATTCACCTTGGGGCAGTTATATGTAAAACGTCACTTTAGTGAAGACGCCAAAAAAAGGGCTCTGGAATTAGTGGATAATTTTCAAAAGGCCCTGGAAAAGAGAATTACCGAACTTGACTGGATGAGTGACAGTACCAAAGTGAAGGCCAAAGAAAAATTATTCGCCATTAATAAGAAGATTGGCTACCCCGATGTATGGAGGGAATATAAGGTGACCATAGAAAGAGATAAGTTTTTCGAAAATGTACTTGCATTGAGAAAGGATAAATACAATTATAACCTGGCGAAACTAGACAAAGCACCAAATCGAGATGAATGGCATACGACCCCTTCAACGGTGACGGCCTATTACAATCCATCGATGAATGAGATTGTGTTTCCGGCGGGTATTTTGCAGCCTCCTTATTTTGATCTATCTGCGGATGATGCGGTAAATTACGGAGGAATTGGTATGGTCATCGGTCATGAATACACCCATGCCTTTGATGATCAGGGCGCTCAATTCGATAAGGAGGGAAATCTTAAAAACTGGTGGACAGAAACCGATTATGAAAAATTTAAGGAAAGAACCCAATTAATTGTGGACCAATATAGTTCCTTTACAGTCCTTGATACTGTTCATCTGAATGGGGCATTGACACTTGGTGAAAATACGGCAGACAATGGCGGGATCGCGATTGCTTTCGAAGCTTTTCACATGACTGAACAGTCGAAAGATACGGTTCGAATAAATGGTTTTCTACCCAATGAGCGATTTTTCCTTTCGATTGCTCGAATTTGGAGGGTAAAAACAAGGGATGCCTATTTGAGAAATTATGTTGCTACAGACCCGCATTCACCTCCTAAATGGAGGGTAAATGGTCCGTTGATGAATTTTACGCCATTTTATACCACATTTGACTTGCAACCTGAAGATCTAAATTATAAACCAGAAGAAGAACGAATTACGATATGGTAATTTTTAGAACAAGGTCTGATGAAAACTTAAACGACAATATTGCTGATTTATAGCTGAATCAAAATAAAATAAAGCTCAAATGAAGAACTCTCTTAACCAGAATCATATCATTTGAGCTTTATTCTAAGCGTGTTCAGTACAATTGGCGCATTCACATGTATCGCCTTCACAGGTGCATTTTCCATCTTTATGCTGGTCACAAGTCATGGCCGTTGCATGTTCTTTGCAATCTTTACACTTACATTTCTTTCCGTCACAAGAACATTTTCCATCCTTGTGCTTTTTACAGGATGACGCTTGATGAGAAGCTACTTCCTTCAGGTCCATTTTACAAACCGGACAACTCCCTTCTTCAGCATAGGTTTTACCTCCTTCACAATCCATAGGGCATTGATAGGCGATATCAGCCTCTTTAGCAGGTTCAACATTCTCTTGCTTTTCAGCTTCCTTCTCAGGCTTCTTATCAGCACAAGAAACAACAATGGACAATGAAAAAACAAGAATAAAAAGATTCAAAAATGTAGAATAGTTTTTCATAATATTTTGATTTAAACACAATATTTAACAGTATAAATTTAGTAAAATATAGGTGATTAAATCGATTTAGGAATAGTTATTTCTTTCACATTTATCTATTAAAAAGTGATCCGTTTTGTCAGGATCAATTAATGATCAACCTTTCACCAATGCGAAGTACGGTATTCTTTGAAATAGCATTCACCCTGCAAAGATTACTTACAGAAACTCTGTGCTTATTAGAAATACCATACAAGGTGTCACCTGGTTTAACGACATAGATTTTTCTTTGATTTGGCTTGTTCATCGAGGCCAGCGCCTCTCTATAGCTATCAAAATAAATCAGCTCACTTTTTTCTTTTGAATTATGAAATGAGGCTGTATACCAGAATTTCGTTATCCATAACTCTTGATTTCTGATGCCGTTGTTTTTGTCAAAATCAAACAGGTATTCGGGATGTATATAGGCACCTTGATAACTAGTAATTAAATGTAAATGACTTCCCCTTGCGTTGCCAGAGCTACCTCCCTTACCTATATACTGCCCTTTTGAGACAGAATCATTGACCTTTACTCCGTATTTCGAAAGATGGGCATATGCCGTTTCCAGACCATTTTCATGGCGAATGATGACGGTTCTCCCATGACCAGTACTGTATTGGGCAAATCGCACAATACCATCGAATAATGCCATTACTGTATCTCCAGAAATTAGATCAATATCTATTCCTCTATGTGGCCTTCCGTTTCTCCAACCATATCTCGAGGTTATAACCATTCTTCCCTTTACGGGAGAAGCAAAGCTACTGTCCTTAAAAATAATTTCAAAGGGCTTATGAGTCTTTGTTTTTGAATATGGGTTAAACTTGGTCACACTCCAGTTTTCTGCTTTTATAGACTGAGCATGCTTTTGATCAGCTGCTAACTGGAATAATGAATCATCATAATACTTTACAAAGGCCAAAGAATCAATTGGTTCTTCGAAAATCAAAAAGTCTGTTTTTTGGGCCATGACTGATGTTGACATAAGGATCAACATCAATAGAAAATGAGTCGGGTTCATGCTATTTTTAGGAAAGAGAAATTTATATAGTTTCTGGGAAGTTAGTTCTTTTATAAATCACCGTTGCTGTAAAACGATAGTGTTTCAATCTACTGTAAATAATGGGAAAAATGAATTAAAAAATCCTTATTCTAAATAATCAATTGGATTAAGGCGAATGCCCTTGAGCTTGACCTCATAATGCAAGTGTGGCCCGTTTGATCGACCCGAAGAACCTACATAACCTATAATGTCACCCTTTTGAACCTCCTGACCTTGCTTCACATTAAACCCATGTAAATGCGCATACCAGGTTTCATAACCATCAGCATGACTGATGATGATTAAATTGCCCCAATTCCCCTGCATGGATGCCTTGTTAATAATCCCGGAAGCAGTTGCAACAACAGGTGTTCCTGTTTTTGCCCTGATGTCTAAACCATGATGTTCGATGATTTCATTTGTTTTGGCTTGTTTCAATTTTTCTCCAAAATGAGCAGTAATATCAGTCAACGAGCCATTTTGTACAGGGAACAAGGAAGGAGGAATTACAATCGTTGAAATAGGGGGTAAACTTAAGGACTGATTTTTAATTTTTGATGGTATTGAAAAAGCAGAAATCAATACAATACAAACAGGGAGCATTAAAAAATATTTCAGACTTTCATAATTTAAAGATTTTGGTTTTGTCATCATCAGAACTCTTTTTTTAATAATTGGTTGACTAAAATAATTATACAGATTATTTGGTTTCATAAGATCTGAACTATCCAATAATAACTGCATATACTGCGATGTTTTGACTCCGTTTTCTAACACTGCTCGGTCAGCCTGAAATTCATGAACCGATTTTAATGATTTCCGATAAAGGTAGAGTAGTGGGTTAAACCAGAAAATTGATAGATAGATTTCACTGATTAAAACATCCCAGGAATGATGCAATCTAATATGGCTCTTCTCGTGAACAATGATGTCCTTTTTCCTTATGTCTTTATGTTCCTTTGGAATAAATATATTGTTGAAATAAGAAAACACGGTTGAAACATCACTCATAAAGATGTTGCAACCCTTGTTATTTTGTAAGATGGATCTTTTCTTTAATAGAATTATTTTTCTATGAGTATTGATAATTCTAAACATAAAAGCTCCCAAAACCAGCAAATAGATTCCTGTAAGAATTAAAGATAAACCATGAGAAGGTTCAGCAATTGGCTGATCAATTAGGTCCATATGATTTTCAATGGTTTGTGCCTGGCCATAGGTAAACAAAGGTATTTCTACAGTTTGGGGCAGCACAGAAGGTAGTAAAAACCCAGATATAGGAATAAGCAGTGAAATCGGTAATAGTGACAACAGAAAGAATCTGTTCATGCTGTGAAAAGTCAGTTTTTCTAACAACAGAACATATAAAAGGTATAATAAAGAAAAAACCAGGGAAACCTGAACCAGATATGTAAATAAATTAGTCATGTTGATTCTTTAGTTTTTCAATTTTACTTTCAAGCAATAGCTTCATTTTTTCAAGCTCAGTTAGATCTAAATCCTCATTTTCGGTAAAAAACAGGGCAAACTTACCAGGCGAACCATTAAAAAAACTACCAATAACCTCTTTCATATGACCCTTAAAATAATGATCCTTAGAAATGGTGGCATAATATTGTCTAATCTTGCCATAGCTAGTAAAATTGAGGAATTCTTTTTTTACTAAAACCCTTACCACTGTTGATATAGTGGTATAGGCAGGTCTGGGTTCTGGGAATTGTTCCACAATATCCTTTAAAAAAGCTTTATCAAGTTTCCAGACATATTGCATGACCTGCTCTTCTGCCTTTGTCAATTCTTTCATGGGGCAAATATAGCAATAATATTAATTATGACTATAAAAATAGTCACAAAACTATACATATAGTCATACTTTATTGATTCTAAAAGAGTATTGGATTCTTATCAACAGCGTTTATCTGCCTCAATCGGGAGCTTACATCTATAAATACAAATGAATTGATTATTTACTATGACTCAAATATTGCTCAGAATCTTATGAAGATTGACTTTATACAATTTACCAATTGGTATGATATGGTCTTTAATATGAATTCTATTTCCATCAATTCTTTTAATGTATTTTATAGCAATGGCAAATGATTTATGCACCTGAATAAACTCTTTCGCAGGCAGTGATTCTAGTAGTTCAGAGATCTTTTCTCTTATGGTAATTGTTTCATTTTCAGAAATGATCTTGGTGTAATTTCCAGCAGCTTCTATAAATAAAATGGAGTCTACTTCTAGTTGTACATGAGACTTGTTCTGACGAAGAAATATCCGTTTTGGTGAGGTTTCAATTGCTTTGGAAGTGGCATTATTTGCAGGTGCATTGGAGCCTTTCACCTTGTTCACTGCCTTCAAAAATCGTTCAAAGCTAAACGGTTTTAATAAATAATCCTGAATATTAAGCTCATAACCCTCTAGAGCATATTCACTATAAGCCGTAGTAACAATCACTTTTGGAGGGTTTGCCAAGGTCTTTAAAAATTCAAAGCCTTTCAGTTTTGGCATATTTAAATCTAAGAAGATCAGATCAACCGAATGCGCATTCAGATATTCAAGAGCTTCCAATGCGCTATAACAGTTTTTTTGTAGATTCATATATGGAAGCATCTCACAATATTCCATGATAATTTTGTGAGCTATATGTTCATCATCTATGATTATATATCGCATTATTTTAACTTTAAAGATAGTGTTACTTTATACGTATTTTTAGCTGTTTCAAAGGACAGTTCATGCTTTTTTGGATATACTAATTCCAACCTTCGTTGTAAGTTTTTTAAACCAATTCCTTCACGATTAGGTGCTTGTTTAGATTCAAAATTATTTTCAATCACAAAATTCAATTCATTATTCTTTTCGCTTAAATCTAGATGAATATATGCGTTTTTTTCCAGGTTTTCCAGTCCATGTTTGTACGCATTTTCTACCAGAATAATAAACAGCAAGGGCATAATTCCAGCATCAGGATTCTCAATGTTATGTGCAAACCGCACATCCGACTTTTTATGATAACGTATTTCTTGAAGTTCTATATAGTTTTGTATATAATCTAATTCATCTTTTAAGCTTACCCAATCTTTTTGCCCTTCGTATAGACTATAGCGCATCATATCAGAAAGTTTGAGTACCATTTCACGTTCCTTAGAATCTTTCTCCATTAAACCATACAAATTGTTGAGGGTATTGAAGAAAAAATGAGGATTCACCTGACTTTTCAAATGAAGTAATTCTGTTTTGGCTTTTTCATTCCTCAATCGAATAATTGATTTGATCTGTATAAAAATCCAATGTGCAATGGTGACAAATACAAGAATAAAGTACAAGGCGATAAACTCAGCAAGCCCTTCTAATTTTCCAAAAGTGTCATTAAATAGTACTAAAATGATTCCAATAATGACAAGCGTAATTTTATAAAACCGCTGTATGCTTTTCTTTTTTCTGTCTGATATTTTCAACTTCATCTGTCAATATTAATTAAATAAATTTCCTCCGGCAAATTAGTTGACAAACAATAGTATATAAGGGTTAAAAGACGGTTTGGCAGGGATAAAGTGACTTGGTATACAACAGCGTTGTTTGTGTACCACTTCGTTACTCTTGTATCCCAATTTATTTTTCAGCCCGAGGGTTGGGCATAGGTTTGCGGCACCAATCCAAAAACAAACAGTATGAAACTTATTATAGACAATCTATCTAAAACCTATGACAATGGTGCAAAAGCTCTACAGCAAATTTCCTTAGAAATTCCTACAGGAATGTTTGGATTATTAGGCCCTAATGGTGCTGGAAAATCTAGCTTAATGAGAACCATTGCCACCTTACAAGAGGCAGATCAAGGTTCCATAAAACTGGGAAATATAGATGTCTTAAAACAAAAAAACGAGTTACGAAAGGTGTTAGGGTATTTACCCCAACAGTTTGGCTTGTATCCCAAAATCTCTGCTGAGGTATTACTCAATCATTTTGCCGTACTAAAAGGAATCACTCATAAAAAAGAGCGTCAGGAATTAGTGAAAGCTCTGTTGTATAAAACCAATTTATATGAAGTGAGAAAACAATACCTTAAAGGATATTCTGGTGGGATGAAGCAGCGTTTTGGCATTGCACAAGCCTTGCTCAATGATCCGAAGTTACTTATTGTAGATGAACCCACTGCCGGACTGGATCCTTTAGAGAGAAATCGGTTTTATAATGTATTAAGTGAACTGGGAGAGCAAACCGTAGTTCTATTATCAACGCATATTGTTGAAGATGTCAAAGAGCTCTGCACCAACATGGCCATTATTAATCAGGGGCAAGTATGCCTGCAAGGTCAACCCTTACATCTATTGGAAAGTTTAAAGAATAAAATCTATAGTAAAACCATTGAAAAACGAGAGTTAAACCTTTATAAGCAACATTATCAAGTTATTAGTGAAAAACTATTTCTTGGTAAACCAACCATTCATATTATAAGTGATGAGCATCCGGGCGATGGCTTTTCACTAATTGATGCCGATTTAGAAGATGTGTATTTCTCAGAAATATTCAATGTTAGTAACCCTAAATCAAATTAATCATGTGGTATGAAATTTTTAAATTCGAATTACAATATCGAAGTAAACGACCAGACACTTATATATTTTTCTTATTTCTCTTTCTATTTTCAATTGTTGGGGTAGACTTTATTTTTCAGGGAGCAGATTTAGGACTTATGAAAAAAAACTCACCCATAGTGATCGCTAAAACTATGGGAGCAATTACGGGCTTATTCATGATTTTGGCCTCCATGATCATGGGTGTATCTGTATTAAGAGATTTTGAGTACCAAATAGAATCCCTCGTTTTTTCTACACCCATCCATAAAAAAGATTATCTTCTAGGTCGGTTTTTAGGATCCTTTGTCGTAGTTCTATATGCATTTTCAGGTATTTTGTTTGGAATGATGTTGGGTGAATTCATGCCATGGAACAGCCCTGATGAATTCTTGGTCTTTAATGCTTTTCTTTATCTAAAAACCTTTTTGATAGTCACCTTACCAACCTTGTTTTTTGGAGCTTCACTGTTTTTTATCTCAGGTGCTTTAAGCAGAAATTTGGTTGTAGTGTACACTCAAGGAATCATAATGTTTGTGGTGTTTATGTTGACTAAATCCATCACAAATGAGTTTTGGCAGGCTATTCTCGATCCCTTTTCATTAACCACTACCACTTTTGCGACAAAATCATGGTCAACACTAGAAAAGAGTACACAAGAGCTTCCTTTTTTTGGAGCATTGATGTATAACAAACTGTTTTGGTTTTCTCTCGGAATACTCGCTCTTATCTATGGGTATCATAAGTTCAACTTTAATGTGCTTAAAGAAAAGCGGTCTAAGAGAAAAGAGCCGGAAACTCAGACTCATACAGCCTCATATGAGGGTAAGGATGTAGTTCTACCAACCGCAAAAAAGAACTATGATCTGAAATCAAAATTGACACAGCTAAAACAATTCACATGGTTTTATTTTATAAGCATCTGCAAGCAATCCTCTTTTTGGGGCATTGTTATCTGTGGCATGATCATTATTCTTATCAACTCGGTCAATCTTGGGACTGTCTATGGCGTGGATAGTTATCCGGCTACCTACTTTATTGTTGAAGAACTTCAGGAAACCTCCATCTATTTCTTCCTCATCATTTTAGTGTTTTATTCAGGAGAACTGGTCTGGAAGGAGCGAGATGCCAATCTAGATCTAATATATGATGCCACACCCATGTCTAGCTTTAGCAACTTACTTGGTAAGTATCTTGGTTTGAACTTGATATATGTCGTTTTAATGCTTGCTTTAATTTGTTCAGGGCTTCTATTTCAATCATTAAGTGGCTATTACAACTATGAACTTCATGTCTATTTTTCTGGGTTCTTTCTTGAAATTTTACCCTTTTTAGCCTTGTACACAGGCATTGCCTTTTTTGTACAATCTGTTGTCAACCATAAGTTTGTAGGAGTGATGCTGGTCATTGGCTTTTTTATCGTCAATATAGCCCTCGGTTTATTTGGCTTTGATCATGATCTTTATTTTTTTGGAGGAAGCTCCTTAGGAAGCTACTCAGACATGAATGGTTATGGACATTTTTTAAAACCCTATCTCTTGATCAAAACCTACTGGTTTCTTTTTGTAATATTATTACTGATCATAGCATCCTTAGTATCAGTCAGAGGCATTGAAACAAACCTCAAACAACGAATCAGGTTTAGTACCTATCGATTTAGCAAAACACTCGCCCAATTTACCTCATTAATACTAATAGCCTTTGTAGGTTTAGGAGGCTTTATTTTCTATAATACTAATATATTGAATGACTACTGGACGGATGCTGAAGGTACTGAATTTAGAGTGGCTTATGAACATGAACTCAAGCAATTTGAGTATATCCTGCAACCCAAATTAGTAGACGTCAACCTACATGTAGAAATGTATCCTGAAAGGCGAGATTACAGCGCGGAAGGGGTTTATACATTGAAAAACACAAGTGAAGGAAACATAAAATCTATTCATATTCAGAAACTTATTGAAGTAAATGTAACACTAGACAGTATATCTTTTGAAGGTGGGTTTATCTACGATGATCAGTATAAAAAATTCGACTACTCCATTTTTCATCTAAACAACGCTTTAAAACCCGGGGATTCTGTGAAAATGTATTTTAAACAGCGATTCACCACCAATGGATTTGAGCTAGGAAATTCTAATGTGAACATCAATCATAACGGAACATTTTTTAATAATTCAGATCTACCGACGTTAGGATATAACCGAAAATATGAGCTTAATGACCCAGATGAGCGCAAAGACTATAACTTGCCATTACGTGCTGACAAAGCAGATCTTGACAATAAAAAGGAACTCGTAAATGCTCGATCGGGTAGTGATTCTGATGGCATTCATTTTGAAATGACAATTGGCACCTCAGATGATCAAACAGCAATTGTTCCCGGGAAATTATTGAGAGAGTGGACAGAAAATGATCGTAATTACTTTCATTATAGAACGAAAATTCCAATAATCAACTTTTATTCTTTTGTTTCAGCAGCTTATGAAATAAGAAAAGATACATGGGTTTCTCCACAAGATGCAAGTATAAAGCCTGTTGCTCTTGAAATATATTACCATAAAACCCATGATTATAATATCGACAGGATGATGACTTCCATGAAAGCATCCTTAGACTATTACTCCAAAAATTTCAGTCCCTTTCAATACGAGCAACTGCGTATCATGGAATTTCCTCGTTATGCCCAATTTGCACAGTCGTTTCCTGGAACCATACCGTTTTCTGAATCCATAGGTTTTGTGTTAGATATAGACGATGAAAAAGATGTAGATATGGCATTTTATATAACAGCTCATGAAATTGCTCACCAATGGTTTGGGATGCAGGTGGAGGCAGCGAATGTAAAAGGTAGAAATTTTATTTTGGAAACATTATCGCAGTATGCAGCTATGATGGTGCTAAAACAGGCATATTCTGAAGAGAAACTGTTACAGTTCTTAGAAATTCAAAAAGAAGATTATAAAGAAGGAAAAGATAGAGAAACAGAAACAGAACCTTCCTTAGCCTTTGTAGAGAATCAAGACTACGTGTATTATGCCAAAGGCGCTATCAACATGTATCACTTTCAGAAAGCCATAGGAGAGGAGCAGGTAAACAAAGCCTTAAGGAATTTTCTTGAAGATTGGAATACTACAAATGGGAAACTGAAGTCGAGAACAAACAGATATGCAACCTCGAAAGATCTATTGGATTGTTTTAAAGAGGTCACTTCTGCAGATCATCAGCATCTAATCACCGAGTTATTTGAGAAATAAAGAAGTTTTTTCAATGAGCTTGATAAAACCTTCATTCAACATAAAAACAACCATTCATAAAATATAATCAAAATGAAAACGAAACTATTTAATTATGTAACAAAGCCTTATTCTGTTATTATAGTCATTATAATTGCCTCTTTATTATCCTTGGAAGACAGAAATTTAGGTTTCTTTTTTGGCTTAGGAGTTATACTATTTATTATTTGGCAAAAAAAATGGGATTGGTCTTATGCAGGTTTTGGTAAAAAATTAAACCTAAAAACCCTAATCAGTAGTCTTTGGATAACGGTCTTCTTCTTTTTTGCTACAGGCTTAATAGATACAGTTCTTCAACATTATTTAGGAGCTCATAATCTAAGCTCTTTAGATGATATTCGAGGTGATTTTAGCAGTTACGCAGTAATGATGGTCATGGTATGGGTTTTTGCAGCCTTTGGAGAAGAACTTCTTTTTCATGGCTACTATATGAGACACTTTGCTAAATTCTTTGGAGACACTACAAAAGCCTGGATCTTAGCTGGTTTATTCATCGCAATCTATTTTGGTATTTCACACATGTACCAAGGACTTTCAGGAGTTTTAGGTGTAATTATTGGGAGTTTGTTTTTTGCAATGATGTATTTTAAAAACAAAAATAATTTACTCCTATTGGTTTTAATCCATGGATTTTATGATTCTATTTGGATTACTTTAATTTACCTGAATCAAGATGTTAGGTTAAATGAATGGTTTCAACAATTATTATTTTTAAATGCATAGTGCAACTCTTATATCGAACGTTTCATTTACAAAAGTTAATAAAACCATGATTTCTATGAATCAACGCTTAAACCTTAAATTTGACGTCTCTGTACTTTTATTTTATTGATTCAAAAGTATTTCGTTGTTTTGTTAAAGAATGAATGCAAGCCATAAATCGAATACCAAGAATCCCAAGTTATCTCTTTATTGGACGTGTCAACTTTTAGGATGGGCTACCGTGTCGATCTATTGGGCGTATACGGTGTATACAAGAGATCATTATAGTGCGTTTTATACCTTTCTAAATTATGTGCTAGACATAGCTATTGGTATTTTTCTTACCCATTTTTATAGAAGATATGCCTTAGCAAAAAAATGGAATGATCTATCGCTAAAGAGCTTATTGTATCGCGTAGTTCCAAGTATCCTCATTTTAGCCATTTTATATGTATTATTAAACAATGTAAAATGGTATGTTTACTGGACTGCCATTGCAGGAGAGGAAAGAGATTTATGGAAGGCACTAATTTATTGGGATCCTATATTACTGACTGGCTTGAGATTGATGTCAATCTGGATTCTCGCCTATCACTTGTATCATTTTTACCAAAGAGAGGTGGCTACTGCTAAAGAGAATGCACAATTATCCATTCTTTCAAAACAAATTCAGTTGGATAATTTATCGGCTCAATTGAATCCTCATTTTTTATTTAATTCGTTAAACTCTATTAAGTCTTTGATCGAAGAAAATCCAGGTAAAGCCCGAAGAGCCATTGATCTATTATCCGATTTATTGCGATCATCTTTATATGAAAAGGATGAGGATTT
>CAYQPI010000292.1:0-46587 GCA_964419405.1 uncultured Flavobacteriaceae bacterium | reverse complement strand
ACCTGCTCTTAATACCTGAGAAAAGATTTCTTCCTGTTCTATAAACCCTTTTTCGTCCATATTAATTTTAAATTTAAATTAACTTTTAACAATTCTTGAGACAAATCTATAAAATTAAATAACGTATGCAACAATTATTTTATTTGAATTATCAGCATTAAAATCATTGATTTGTTAACTTTTCTTCAAGCTGTTGATTATAAATATCTTGATAATATCCAGGCTTGCTGACCAAGTCATCATGGTTTCCTGCTGCTACTACTTTTCCTTCATCCAAGACGATGATCTGGTCCGCATTTTTTACCGAAGAGGCGCGGTGACTAATTATGACGGTAGTCTTATTTTTGGTGGCTTCGTTGAGGTTTTGCAGTATGATTTCTTCTGTCTCTGTATCAACAGCAGAAAGGCAATCATCAAAGATGAGTATTTCAGGATTAGAAATCAGGGCTCGCGCAATGGATACACGTTGTTTTTGCCCACCAGAAAGTGTGACACCACGTTCACCTACCATAGTTTCAAATTTATCTTTAAAGGCTTCTATATTGTGATAGATATAGGCTGATTTAGCGGCTTGTTCAATCTGTTTATCTGTGGCATGTTCATTTCCAATCTTTATATTTTCTTTAATGGTATCTGAAAAAAGAAATGCATCCTGTGGCACAAAACCAATACTTTCTCTCAAGGATTCCAGGTTGATTTCCTTGATGGGTCTCTTATCAATCAAGATGCTGCCAGAATCAGCGTCATACAATCGGCTAATCAAGGCAGCAATGGTAGATTTACCAGATCCGGTTCTGCCTAGAATGGCAAGGGATTGTCCTTGTTTGATTCTAAAACTAACCCCATCCAAGGCTGTTATTTTTGTGTCTTCGTAAGTGAAAGAGACATTTTTAAATTCAATATCACCTCTAATCGCAGATTTCTCCGATTCATAATTGACGATTCTGGGTTTTTCTTCCAAAAATTCATTAATTCTTTTTTGCGAAACTTCTGCCTGCTGCACAATAGAAGTCACCCAGCCAACAACTGCAACAGGCCAGGTGAGCATATTGACGTAAATGATGAACTCAGCAATGATGCCAATGTTTTCTATTTCACCATTAATATATTGCATTCCTCCAATGTAGATGACCAGAATATTGCTCAAACCGATAAGTAAGATCATCAGTGGGAAGAATAAGGCCTGGGCCTTATATAGTGAGATATTTTTGTCCTTGCTGGTATTGGCCAGCTCCTCAAAAGATTCAGAAGAAAACCCTTCAATGCTATAGGCTTTGACAACGTTAATTCCAGAAAAGGTTTCCTGAGCAAAAGTTGTCAGTTTCGATAAGTATACCTGTACGATATTACTACGTTTGTTAATGATCCTGCTCAAAAAATAAATAGAAAGGGACAACACTGGCAATGGCAGTAAGGTATATAGTGTAAGTTTAGTATCAATATTTGCCATTTTGGTTATGGCAATAATGAACAAGACCAACATGTTCATCGTATACATGATGGCCGGACCAAAATACATTCTAACCTTACCCACATCTTCACTGATGCGATTCATTAGGTCACCAGTTCGATTTTTTTTATAAAAATTCAATGAAAGCATTTCGTATTGATGAAATATTTCATTCTTGAGATCGAATTCGATCATACGAGACATGACAATCAGCGTTTGTCTCATTAGAAAGGTAAAGAAACCAGATAAGACAGCAGCACCTATGATATATAGAATATTTAGAATCAGTTGGGATTTTACAATCTGAAGATCTGTAACAAGGTTTTTATTGTAGTCTTCTACAACATTAAGTGATTCTTTTATTAGTTCCGGAATCTGAAGTGCGAAAACTTTTGAAACGACTGTTATTAATATGCCAAGAATTAATCTTGATCTGTATTTGTAGAAAAATTTATTTAAATACTTTAATGCCTTCATACATTCAACACTAGTCGTTGGGAAGGCGAATATACACAAATATTGGGTGTTGTATATTGCCGCTAAATGATTCCTATAAAATTTAACCTTTTCTTTAGAAATTCAAAATATAGTTTAAAAAAAAAGTGGTAATTTTGCGCCATTAAAATATCAAATAATTTATTTGAATTACGATCTTTATTATCATGGTAAATAGAAGACATATTCGTATCAAAGTGATGCAATCCATCTATGCTGTGCTCCAGTCTAAGAGCGATAACTTACCTAAAGAAGAAAAATTCCTGTTATTTAATATCAAAAAAGCCACTGAACTCTACGTACTGCAACTTATGTTGATGGTCGAGATCAGAAACCTGGCTTTAGAGCATATTGAGATCAAGAAAAAGAAATACCTGGCCACTGATGAGGATAAGAATCCAAATTTGAAGTTTGTCAACAATGAGGTGTTTTCAATAATTTCTGAAAGTGCTGAGATCAAAGAATACCTGGCAAAATCGAAATTGATTGAATGGAAAGATAATAGAGAATATGTCAGGATTATCCTGGATGATTTAATTGAAAGCGACTTATATCAGCAGTATATGTCATCTGAAACATCAGGTTTTGAAGAAGACAAGGCATTTGTCGCAGATTTTTTCAAAAATATCCTGGCACCAAATGAGAAGTTGTTTGACTATTATGAAAGTCTTAATTTAAGTTGGGTAGATGATTACCCTTTGGTGAACACAACCATTCTTAAGGCCATTAAGCAATTGACGAAAGACGATTCTTTAGGAATCAAACAGCTAAAGGTGAAAGCCGATGATGAAGAGTTTTTAGTTGACCTGTTTAGAAAAACAATCCTTCATCAGCAGGAGTTTACAGGTGAAATTGACGAAAAGACTCCAAATTGGGATACCGAGCGTATCGCAGATATGGATATGATCCTTATCAAAATGGCGCTTACAGAGTTTTTATATTTCCCGTCGATTCCTACGAAGGTGACGATCAACGAGTATATAGAAATTGCAAAAGATTATTCAACCAGAAAAAGTAGCTACTTTATTAATGGTGTTTTAGACAAACTTTTAAAAGATTATAACAAAACTGGTAGATTGAATAAAATTGGACGGGGATTGTTATAAAAAATTATATTTTTACACAAATTAAAATAAATAGACATGAAAAAAGTAATTGTTTTGTCGGTTTTAAGTTTAAGTCTGATGACGTTTTCCTGTAAAGAGAATGCAGCGAATAAAATCAAATCAGAAAATCTGGAATTGGCAAAAGAACGCGACAATGAAATCAAAGTAGGTGGAGCAAAGATTAAATTTGATAAAACAGAACATGATTTCGGAGTAATCAATGAAGGAGATGTAGTTGAAACTGTTTTCTCGTTTAAGAATTCAGGTAAATCAGAGTTGATTATTACATCAGCGAAAGGAAGCTGTGGTTGTACGGTTCCTGAATGGCCAAAAGAACCAGTGATGCCTGGTGAAGAAGGTACGATCAGAGTGAAGTTTAATTCTGATAAAAAACCAAATTTACAGCAGAAAACCATCACGCTGGTAACAAACACTGATCAGGGAAAGGAAATCCTAAAAATTAAGGCACAGGTGACTCCTAAATCACAAGTACAACAGAATAGTTAATTAGAGGTATGTATCAAACAATATTTTTACAAGCTGGAGGTGGCGGCATAGGGAACTATGTCTTGATTCCCTTAATGTTTTTAGTGTTATATCTTTTCATGATTCGTCCTCAGATGAAGAAACAGAAAGATGAAAAGAAATTTCAGGCATCGATTAAAAAAGGAGCAAAGGTGATTACCACCAGTGGTATCCATGGAAAGGTAATTGATCTAATTGATTCAGATAATACCTGTGTAATTGAGACAGGTGCAGGAAAGATCAAATTTGAGAGATCGGCAATTTCTATGGAGTTAAGTAAAAAATACGCCAGTAAAGAAGTAAAGAAAAAGTAATTTTTCTTTGAAAAATAGCGAGGGGCTTTCCTACAAATTATTTTTAGGATAGCCCCTTTTTTTATACATTTAAGCCACGAGAAAATCACTAGTGAATGACAGATAATAACGGAAAAAATACTACTGAGGTAAAACAAAATCAACGGAAGCTACGCGTGTTTTTACTGTTTTTATTTTTATCTGTTTTATTTTGGTCATTGATCAAACTGTCGAAAGAATACATATCAGAAGTTGAGTTTGATTTGACCTATTCAGATATACCAAACAATAAACTTATTCAGAATGAGCCTGATAGAAAAGTGAAGTTAACGCTGAAAACAATTGGTTTTAAGTTGCTTAGGTACGAGTTTCGAGACAGGGTTTTAGATTACTCCCTTACTGATATAGAAAAGAAAGAAGGTTCGGTCTATTTTAGTGAAACGAGAACAAGTACGAATTTTTTACAGGCACAGCTTTCAGCAGAAACCATTGTTTTGAACGTTGAGCCAGACACCTTGTTTTTTGATTTAGGAGTTAAAAGATCAAAAAAGGTACCTGTCATCTCAACGATGGAATATTCCTTCAAAACTGGATTTAATATTGTTGGAGATGTACTCGTTAATCCGGCTGAAGTGACTGTTTCTGGACCTGAAAAGGTAATTGATACAATACGTGAAGTGTATACAAGTAACTTTCATTTAAGAGATATATCAGAATCTTTTGAACAGGAAGTTTCTTTAAAGCCACCAAATGATAATGTTGTACTATCTGATGAAGCTGTTTTAATTACAGGTGTTGTAGATAAGATGACAGATGGTTCCTATAACCTTCCTTTTGAAGTGATCAATTTGCCCAGAAATCTAATCATGAGTACCTATCCAAAAAAAGTGAAGGTGGTCTATCAGGTGGCATTAAAAGATTTTAACAAAATTCCTGAAAACAGTTTTAGAATTCAATGTGATTATAAACAGACCCAAGACAATGATCTGGATTATTTAATTCCAAAATTGGTCGAGAAACCTGAGATCATTACAAATGTTAAAATAGTTCCAAATAAAATTGAGTTTTTAGTAAAGAAACAATAAGCGTCTTCATTTAATAGATAAAGGTTTTGAAAACAGTTGGTTTAACAGGTGGTATTGGAAGTGGCAAGAGTACAGTTGCTGCCATGTTTGAGGACTTGAGAGTGCCCGTTTACTACAGTGATATTGAAGCGAAAAACCTGATGAACACTTCAGAAAAGATCAGACTGGGTGTGATTCAGTTATTTGGTGAGAAGGCCTATGAAAATGGCAGATTGAACAGATCCTATATCGCCCAAATTGTGTTCAAAAACAGAGACCTTTTAGATAAATTAAATGGTCTGGTTCATCCTGAAGTAAGGAAGCATTTTGAAGAGTGGAACTCAAAGCAAGAGGCTGCCTATACAGTTCAGGAAAATCCATTGATATTTGAGACTAACAGTCAGGATGATTTTGATCTGGTCATTATGGTTACTGCACCAGACATGGTGAGAATTCAACGCGTTATGAAAAGAGATCAGGTAAGTGAGGGTCAGGTACGTGACAGGATGAGCAATCAAATGAAAGATTCCCTTAAATTAGAAGGTTCAAACTTCGTGATCATGAATGATGATCTTAAGGAGACGAATAAACAGGTTCTCAAAATTCATCAAGAGATTTTGTCTCAGATTCCTTAATAAATTTGAAATCAACTTAAAATTTTGTTAAATTAATCGAAATTTTCGTTAACATTCGTTAAAAGATTAATTAAAACCTAAAGAAACTATAAATTTGTTTTAATGAGTAAACGGATTTTTGTACTTTTAGTAGTATTGATGGTAATTTCTTTATTAGGGATTATTACAGTTCAGATTTTTTGGATCAGATCATCCATTGAAATGAGAGAAGAGCAATTCTCCACCAGTGTGAAATTTGCATTGGCCAGGGTTTCTGAGAATATTCAAAAAAGAGAGTTTAAAGAAAATATTTCCCGATATGCTCCGCTGATTGATAGTATGCAAAAATCAAAGCAGAGCAATGTCAGGGATTTTGTGTTTCAACAGATTGATACGAGCCGGAACGAGATATTTACCTTCCGTCAAAGTATTTTAGAAAACAATTATAAATCACAGTTTTCACCTTTTGAAGCCGATACGGTAAACTTTAAAACATTTTTAAGCAGGGAAGAAACGCAGATAGAGAAGATTGAGTTTAACTCGAAAGACTTTAGTGAATTGTCTCCAAAAGACAGGATGGTGAAGGTAGAAAGGCTTGATCGATATGATAAACTTGAACTGGAAAGTATATTTAAGAATATCGTTTCAAGGACACCCATCCATGATCGGGTTAGTGCCAATGAGATAAGAATGAACCTTGATAATGAGTTGAGAGCCAGGGATATCGACACCAAAGTAGAATTTGGTGTTTTTAGTGAAGACTTGATAACCAAGGTAAAGTCTGACAGGTTTGTAGAAAAAAGAGGTTATACGTATAATGTTCCTTTGTTTGTGACAGATGATAGTATTGACTATGAATTATATGTGAGTTTTCCTGATAAAAAGGAGTATATACTGTCAACCATTTCATGGATATTGGTATTATCAGCGATTTTTATTTTTATTATCATTATATCCTTTGCAAGTGCATTATATCAATTAATCAGACAAAAACAGATTTCAGCCATAAAAACGGATTTTATAAATAACATGACCCATGAGTTTAAAACTCCCATAGCCACAATTAATCTGGCTATTGACAGTATCCGTAACCCAAAGATAATTGATGATAAAGATAAGGTGATCCGTTATGCAGAGATGATCAGGCAAGAGAATAAAAGGATGCATGCTCAGGTTGAAAATGTATTAAGAATTTCTAAACTAGAGAAGAATCAACTGGATCTGAGTAAGGATGTAGTCAATTTTCACGACATAATTGGCGATGCTGTATCACATGTTAATTTAATTATAAAAGACAGAGGAGGAAAGGTTGAGCAATCACTTGATGCAAAACAACCTGAAATTCTGGCAAGCAAATTTCACATGACCAATGTCATTACAAACATGCTGGATAATGCGATAAAGTATTCGGAAGGAGCTCCTGATATCGAAATCGAGACGGTCAATGCAGGAAATAACATTGTATTAAAGATATCTGATAAAGGGATTGGCATGTCAAAAAACGCACAGAGAAAAGTATTTAATAAATTTTATAGAGAACATACAGGTAATATTCATAATGTAAAAGGACACGGCTTGGGCCTTTCTTATGTGAAAAGTATTGTAGAAAAGCATCACGGTGATGTTTATGTAGAGAGCGAGAAAGGTAAAGGAAGTACCTTTACAGTGAAATTACCCATAATTTAAATTCATTAACCATGGCAAATAAAAAGATATTACTGGTTGAAGACGATCCGAATTTCGGAACCGTTTTAAAAGATTATTTAGCACTTAATGACTATGATGTCCATCATGCAAAGGACGGTCTGGATGGTCTGATCGCTTTTAAGAATGACGATTTTGACATTTGTATCCTGGATGTGATGATGCCAAAAAAAGACGGCTTCTCCTTAGCCAAGGATATAAGGGCAGTAAATGCTGAGATTCCTTTGATTTTTTTGACCGCTAAATCGATGAAAGAGGATGTATTAAAAGGGTATCAGGTAGGTGCAGATGATTATCTGAATAAACCGTTTGATTCTGAGATTTTATTGCATAAGATTAAAGCGATACTACAACGCAAAGAGTCAGATGCTACAAATGACGATAATCAATTTGAATTTGAGATTGGAGGCTTTCATTTAAATTCAAAATTGAGGCAATTGACATTTAATGGTGAAGAACCTAGAAAACTGTCACCTAAAGAGAACAAATTGTTGAAGTTACTGGCCATGTATAAAAATGATCTGCTCCCCAGAGATTTGGCTTTGACAAAAATATGGAGAGATGATAATTACTTTACTTCCAGGAGTATGGACGTTTATATAGCCAAGCTACGTAAGTATCTCAAACCTGATGAAAAGGTGGAGATCATCAATATCCATGGAGAAGGATTTCGATTGGTTGTTGATTAATCAATTAAAAGACTGTAGAAAAGGCCGTATCTTCTTGATACGGCCTTTTTTTATTTGTAATTTTAGCTCTTTATACAAGCATATAGAATTATCGGATATGTCACAACTTTTAAAGATTTATGAAAAAAATCCTGACCCCAAAGTCATAGATAAGGCAGTGGAGGTATTGCAAAAAGGAGGGCTCTTAATTTACCCGACCGACACGGTTTATGGTTTAGGTTGCGATATTACAAAAACAAAGGCGCTTGAAAAAATTGCCAGAATCAAACAGGTGAAACTAGAAAAAGCAAATTTTTCATTTATTTGTCACGATCTGAGCAATTTGTCTGAATATGTAAGGCAAATTGATACTCCAACATATAAAATATTAAAAAGGGCATTGCCCGGCCCCTATACCTTTATTCTTAGAGGTAATAATAATTTACCTAAAGCCTTTAAAAAGAAAAAAACGGTGGGCATCAGGGTTCCTGATAATAAGATCATTAATACCATTGCCAAGCAATTAGGTCATCCAATAATCTCAACATCGATCTATGACGAAGATGATGTGATCGAGTATACGACAGATCCTGAACTCATCTTTGAAAAATGGAGAGACAAGGTTGACCTTGTTCTTGACGGAGGCTATGGCGATAATGTAGCCTCAACCATCATAGACCTGTCTGATAGTGATATCGTGGTAGTAAGGGAAGGCAAAGGTTCGCTCGATATTTTATAAGCCTTCTTTAGTCGATAGGGCCAAGTAGTTTCTTTTAAGTTTTTTCAGTAAGAAGCCATAGAGTACTCTATAGAAGCCCCAAAACATAAGTAGTAACAAGCTTAGGAGAATAATAGAAATTACCCATATTTTCCACATTGGAGTTTCCGGAGGTAAGGAACTTTGAAATTCAGCAGAATTGTACACTGAATAAAAAATATAAACTCCAGTAATTCCCATTATCGTAATATTATAGTAGATATAGTATTTTACAGTTCTTCGTGTTTTTAAAATATTGCTCAATAAGATCTTTACAGTACTCTCAGCACTAATGTTTTTATAGTTTTTATAGAAAACGTAGATAAATCCGATGATAATGATAACATGAATGATAGAGTAAATTGGAGAAAACTGTTCATAGAATTCTTTGGATGCTTTAGAATCAGTAAAAAGGAAAATTAAATTTGGTAAGATAAATTCCAATAAGCTGATAATAAGAATCCACTTAACAATAGATGATGATTTTTTCTGAACCATCTGATGAATATCTTCTTTCGTGAATCGAATTTTAGATTCACCTTGATTTTTCCATATATCTTTTAAGCTGTCTAGGTTTTCCATAATTATGGATTTAATATATTCTTTAATTTCGTCTTGGTGCGATTCATTTTTACTCTTGCATTTACTTCACTAATACCAAGCGTCTTAGATATTTCTTTATAGCTTTTATCTTCAAGGTACATCAGCGCCAGTGCCTTTTCAATATCATTTAAGCTATATATGGCATCGTATAGTAGTTTTAATTGTTTATCAGTTGAGTCATCGTAATCCTGATACTCCAATTCCTTGAGGTTATCATAGATTTGAGTGGTTTCAACATTGCGTTTCTTTTTTCTAAATAAGGAGATTGCAGTATTAAAGGCGACCCGGTACATCCATGTGCTGAATTTAGATTCACCTCTGAATTTTGGGTAGGCCTTCCAGAGCTGAATAGTAATCTCTTGAAAGAGATCCTTATGAGCCGCCTCATTATTCGTATAAGATCTGCATACCTTATGAATAATGTTCTGGTTTTGCTCCAGTTCAATAGCAAATTTTTGTTCCAGTTCTTTGGTCACCAACAGTTGATTTACTTATTAGTAGTCATGTCTTGTAATTTGTTACGAAATCTTATCATAAATTACTATTTGTTCGAATCTACATAAAATTGACAATTCATCCTAAAAATACGACGGTTGGGTAGAAGTTAATTTAAAAGATCGCTGTTTGATCTGATATTTGCTTCATCAAACAACAATTATCTTAATCCAAATCACATGATACGTATTTTTATATCAGCCATTCTTTATTTGATCAGCATGTTTACCCAGGCTCAGGAAATGAAAATTGACAGTGACCAGGTAGTTCGTCAAATGGAATTAGATCAGGCAGAAAAAGTCGTCATAGAAATTAATAAGAATCAAGAATTGGATAGCTGCAGGTTTCAGCAGTCAAAATTTGAAGTGAACAAGAAAGACCTTACATTTGATAGAAGATAATAATAAGCGAATAGATATGAGCAGGAGAGCCAAAAATATTTTAATAGTTTTTTTTATAGGTACTTTCATTTTTATTATCGGAAGTGGTTTTTTTAAACAATTTCAATATGAAGGAATTAATGATTTTTTAGAAGATTTTATCATCTACCAAGTATATGCCTTTGTTTTGGGCTTATCAAACATGACTTTTTTCCAATACCTGGAGAATATCAAATGGCCTGAAGGCTCAACCGCAAAAAGAATAGCACTTGGTATCTTTGGATCTTCGATTCTATCTATTATTGGATTGTTTTTAATAAGAATGAGTATTGCCGTTTTTTATCAGGGCTTGTCATTTTCAGAGTATTGGACTTACGAAAGAATTGAGAATTTCTATTTTGGTATTTGGGCCACAACGTCTGTAATTGTCGTGTTTCATGTTATATATTTTTATAACAGGTATCAAAAGACCAAGGTAAAGGAATCTCAGATCGTTGCTAAAAATGAGACGGCAAAATTTGAATCTTTAAAGAATCAGCTCGATCCGCATTTCTTATTCAATAGTTTGAATGTATTGACTTCTCTTATAGGAGAAAACACATATCAAGCTGAAAAGTTTACTACCAAACTATCAAAAGTTTACAGGTATGTTTTAGAGCAAAAAGATAAAGACCTGGTTCCTTTGGATGAAGAATTGCGATTTGCAAAATCATATATGCAATTACTTCAAATGAGGTTTGAGGAAGCGATAGAGTTTTCTATTCCCGAATCAACGAGTAGCGAGGACTTGAAAATAGTACCCTTGTCATTGCAGTTATTGTTAGAAAATGCTGTGAAACACAATGTCATTACCTCAGGACAGCCTTTAAAGATACGAATCTATGAAGATCATGGTTATCTGATCGTAGAGAACACTGTGAATCCCAAATCTTCATTAGAAAAAAGCACGAAGGTGGGATTAAAGAATATTCAACAGCGCTATGAGTTGATCTCTTCAAACAAGGTTCGTATTGTAAATGATCAAAAGGTATTTAAGGTGAGTTTGCCCTTATTGACACAGAAAATTAAAACAATTAAAACGGATTATATGAATGACAGTGCAAAATATCTAAGAGCAAAAAAGCGTGTTGATAATTTAAAAGGTTTTTACGGTAGCCTCTTAGCCTATGTTGTCGTAATTCCATTTTTAGCCACGCTAAACTATAAAACGTCATGGCAGTTTCAATGGTTTTGGTTTCCTGCCTTCGGATGGGGACTGGGTTTGGCAATCCAGGCATTCACGCTGTTTGGAATAGGAGGAAACTGGGAAGAAAAGAAAATTAAGCAAATCATGGAAAAAAATAATAGATATAAATCATAAATGATGGAAGCAGAAAAAAATAATGTAAACGAAGAGTATTTAAGAGCAAGCGCTCGTATGGAAGAGATCAAAGCCTTTTATTCAAATGTAGCCGCTTATGTATTGGTAAATCCGTTTTTAATTTTTATCAATTATATGACCTACTGGGATTATAAATGGTTCTGGTATCCTATGGCAGGCTGGGGACTGGGAGTGATCATTCACGGACTTGTGACCTTTGGGTTTGGTTCAGATTGGGAGAAGAGAAAGATTAGGCAAATTATGGAAGAAGAAAAAAACAAACAATTATGAAAACATATTATTCAGACGAGGAGTTATATAGAAGGGCCGAAAAAAGAGTCAAAGATATTAAGGGCTTTTACTGGCATTTGTTTTGGTATTTAGCCGTGAATATATTTTTAAGTTTTGGTGGTGCCTTTAGGGGGCTTTTTACAGAAGGAACCTTCGATCTTAGTTATGTTCATTTTTCAACATTTTCAGTTTGGTTTTTCTGGGGGATAGGTTTGGCCGGGCATTGGCTGCATGTTTTTGGGAAAAATGTCTTGTTCTCAAAGAACTGGGAGGAGAAAAAAATCAAGGAGTTTATGGAAAACGATAGGTTTGACGATTAAAGAATTCAGGTATGATCAAAGTTATTATTATAGAAGATGAAAAGCCTTCGGCAAGAAGATTACAACGTTTGCTGTCTGATATAGGAATAGAAGCGCAGGCCATGCTGCATTCTGTAAAAGAGGCAGTTGGCTGGTTTGAAAAGAACGAACATCCTGACTTGATCTTGTTGGATATTCAATTGTCAGATGGCCTTTCTTTTGAAATTTTTGACAAAGTATCAATTAACAGTGCCATCATATTTACAACGGCCTATGACGAGTATGCCTTAAAGGCATTCAAACTCAACAGTATTGATTATTTGTTGAAGCCGATAGATGACGAGGAGTTGGAATCTGCCATAAAAAAGTTTAAGGTGAATCGTCCTGAAAAACATGATTTAACAGTTGATATAAACCAGATTAAAAAGCTCTTAATAAATCCATTAGAGAAGTCTTACAAGAAAAGATTTACCATTAAGGTTGGTCAACATTTAAGAATGGTAGAGACTGAGGATATAGAATGTTTTTACAGTGATCAGAAGGCTACATATATCTACACTAAAGACAGAAAAAACTATTTGTTAGACTTAAGTCTGGAGCAAATAGATGAATCTATGGATCCATTAAAGTTTTTCAGAGTAAACAGAAAGTTTATTGTTAACATTGACGCTATTGCCGATATTATTTCATACACCAATAGCAGGCTACAGATCAAATTGCATCACTTTGCAGAATCAGAAATCATTGTGAGTAGAGAAAGGGTGAAGGACTTTAAAAAATGGCTTGATTAAATACGAATCAATCAAGTGAATCGGAAGTGTTTTTAGTTTCGAAAAAACTAAATACATTTCCTCCATACTTCCTTGAGCGTTCAAAATTGGCATGTCCAGACAGGTTGGTCTGTTTGCTGTGCTCTACAATAAGAACACCGTCTTTATTCAAGAGCTC
Source organism: uncultured Flavobacteriaceae bacterium (assembly GCA_964419405.1). Lineage (GTDB taxonomy): Bacteria > Bacteroidota > Bacteroidia > Flavobacteriales > Flavobacteriaceae > Lutimonas. Next base: position 33,535 of record CAYQPI010000292.1, on the reverse strand, counting down.
ACGATCAAAAACAAGATTGATCAATTCCAGGAATTTTTCGTCTTCCATGGCATAAGGCGGGTCGGCAAAAATAACATCATACTTGCTTTTGTTTTTTTCTAAAAAGTTGAAAACATCGCTTTTGATGGTTTGAATTCCGGCCTCCAGTTTGTTGTTGGTCGCATCAAGAAACTTAATACATCCTGAGTTCGCATCTACGGCAACCACTTGAGTACACCCTCTGGATGCACATTCAAAACTGATCGACCCGATACCAGCAAACAAATCTAGAACAGCAATTTCATCCAGATAGTAATCGTTATTTAGAATATTGAACAAGGCTTCTTTAGCCATGTCGGTTGTGGGTCTGACAGGAAGGTTGTTTGGTGCCGATATACGGCGTCCTCTAAATTTTCCGGACACTATTCTCATGAATACTGATTTAAAAGCGTAAAATGCCTTCTTTTGGTATCTTCTTTGCTATTGGGAGGAAACTTAAATTCAGAACGGTTTTCTAAAAGGCTCACTTTTCTGATATAGCGATACGCAATTTTATACAGTTCACTTTCCTGATTAATAATTCCGGCCAACACCAATTCCAATGTCTCGGGATTTAGTGACAGTTGTTCAGCAGTAAACAATACATAATAAATAAAATCTTCTGGAGTATGGTATTCAAAGCTATTATAAAATAATAGTCTGTCATTGGCAATAACAAGGATTTCAAATTGATGGCTTCCCATATGAGCAAACAAATGCGGGTGTTCACTAAATTTGAAGGTGTTCAACAGCTTATCGACCAGGACCGTTGAAAAATGTTTGTACTCAAAGCTTCCAAACCGCTCCAGGAAAAAATTATTCACATTCACAAAAGGAATGTAAACATTCACCATTTCATGATTTTCTAAGCTGTCATGAACAACATAATCATTGGTATAGGTTTTTGACGAAAATTTGAGATAATCTCTTATCCGGGCTTCGTCAAATAAGGATTTGGGAACCAGGGTTGAAAGCTGGTTGACATGTGTGATGTTCACAGAGCCATATCTTTTTTGTAGTGCCTTGTCTTTTTTGAAAACGCTTTCAACATTCTTAAGCAACTGATCTGGACTTGGTGAGCGGTCTTCAAAATCAAAATGCATCAATTTTTCAATTTGCTTTTCACTCTTATTGATGATGCAAAAAGAAAATCCATCCAAACTAAGTTGGATGGATAAATGTTTTTTAGAAAGATTGTTGAAATCTATTGACGTTTTAGTCTTTTGATTCTTCTTTAGGTCCATCATAAAAAGGAGGCCAGTTACCGTTTGAGTTTACATCTTCTAAAGATCCTACTGCGATATATTCTCCAGGAACGTTAATCCCTCCAAGAGCTTCTTTTTCCTGACGAATAAAGTCTTTGTTCATTCCTTCCAGAACCACAGCTTTGTCCACCTTGGCTTCAAATACTGACGCCTTTACACCTTGTACTTTTTCAACAGTACCTGTCTTTAATTCAAACTGAGCATTGGTACCTGGTACATTCATCATGTCTTTGTAGTTTCTTCCTTCAAACTGAGTTTTGACCATTTCAAAACCAACCGTGTCAACCACTCTTTTTTCTACATCAATGGTAATACGACCTCTTTGTTCAGTAACCACGATGTTTTTAACTTCTGTGATCGCAAAGGAATCTTTTTCAATAAAATTAACCAGATCTGTAAATTTATCTGTGAACTTTCTATTTACTGAAGCATAGGCTAATTCTGCATCACGAATAGTCTTGAGATTTTCAATGACCAAGGCATATCGTTCCTTTTTCTTCTTGTTGAATTTAATAGGAGCCATGATGCTCATGTATATCTGATAACCGAAAAATCCGATAACGATCCATAATAGAATGGATAATACAGGTTTAAATTTAGCCGGCAGCTTATTTACAATTAAGTATGCTAATCCTCCAACAGCAAGAATCGATACTATAATTATTAAAATAGAAATCATTTTTTAGTTTTTTTTAATTACGTTAAAGGCAAATCTACAAAAATTTTTCAATCAGGAAAGTAATATTTATAGATTATATGCTAATTTTTTAAGCTCTAATATAACTAAAAAACATGAGTATTTGGTGCAATGATCTATTCTTGGTTTGGGAATCAATTTAGAAGTATAATTTAAGGGAAGCCTTTGTGTTCACTATCTTTATTCTGAGTAAGTTTGTAGTGTTGTCACCATTCGATCTTAATATTTGAAAATGCAAAATGAAAAGGGTCTTTATGCAAAGTTTGTCCAGGGTTTCGGTTTTGAACCGACCAGGTTACAAAAGGAATTGCTTTGGCAACTGGCTATTTTTGTTTTATCTGGAAGCCGAGAATCTCTTTTTCAAATTAAAGGATACGCTGGAACGGGAAAAACGACGACCATAAGTGCTGTTGTAAATAATTTGAGCTCAGTTGGTTTGAAATCGGTGCTGTTGGCCCCAACCGGACGCGCTGCCAAGGTGATGAGTTCTTATGCCAGGAAACCTGCTTTTACCATTCACAAAAAAATTTATTTTCCTAAAAATGAAGCAGGTGTTGGGATGAGTTTTGTTTTGCAACAAAACAAGTATCGAAACACCTTGTTCATCGTCGATGAAGCCTCCATGATTCCTGATGCAAATCCCGGAGGAAGGATTTTTCAAGGAAGGTCTTTACTGGCTGACTTAATTAGTTATGTGTATTCAGGCGCAAATTGTAAATTGATACTTGTAGGTGATACAGCTCAGCTGCCACCCGTAAATTTAAATGTAAGTCCTGCGTTAGATGCTTCATTGTTAGAATTTGAATATGATCGGGAAGTCAAGAGCATTGAATTGAACGAGGTCATGCGACAACATGAAGCCTCGGGCATTCTGCACAATGCAACACGGATCAGAGAATTGATTTTTCAGCAGATTTTAAATGAATTCAAGTTTGACCTGGATTTTAAAGACGTGATTCGTTTGACTGATGGATATGATATTCAAGATGCCATTTACAACGCTTATTATGAAGGTTTGAATACAACGGTTTTTATTGTAAGGTCAAATAAGCGAGCCAATCAATACAATCAGCAAATCAGAAATCACATACTCGGTTACGAGAATGAGATCACTTCTGGTGATTATATTATGGTGGTTAAGAATAATTATTTTTGGCTTCAGGATGCGCCAAAGGTTGGTTTTATAGCTAACGGAGACATCTGTGAGGTTCTTGAAATATTTAGTTTTAAGGAGCTGTATGGTTTTCGATTTGCAGAAGTAAAACTGAGGCTTGTCGATTATGAAGATCAACCTCCTTTTGAGACAGTTTTACTCTTAGATACCCTACACTCCGAAACTCCGTCGCTTTCGAATGAAGATTCTAATCGTCTGTATCATGCCGTTGCTGAAGATTATGCTGAAGAAAGGTCAAAATATAAAAGAATGCTTGCTATCAAGAGCAATATATATTTTAATGCCCTTCAGGTAAAATTTTCTTATGCACTTACATGTCATAAGACGCAGGGAGGTCAATGGGATAATGTCTTTGTTGAGCAGCCTTATATGCCTGAAGGAGAAGATATTTCGTATCTTCGTTGGCTGTACACAGCTGTGACACGTGCACAGAAGAAATTAATATTAATCGGATTTAAGGAAGATTACTTTGAAGAATAGTTTGGCCGTCGGTCTTTGTTTATTGCTGTTGGCAGCTTGTTCAACCAAGAAATCTTTAGAAAAGGATCTTGATGCCTTCTCAGACGATCATTCATTTTTTATGGGTGTTTCAGTGAAGAATGCTTTGACGGGAGTCTCTTTGGTTGAATACCATTCAAACAAATATTTTACACCGGCCTCGAATGTTAAATTGTTTACGTTGTATGCCTCAATAAAGCATCTAAAAGACTCTGTGCCAAGTTTTGAATATAGTGTTGCTGGTGATTCACTTATTATAAAAGGGACAGCTGCACCTATGTTTTTAAATGATTCTCTGAGTCCAAACGCATTGAAGTTTCTTTCGAATAAAAAGTACCAACTTTACCTGCTTGATGAAGAATTTGACGATGATCCGTATGGAGCAGGCTGGTCCTGGGACGACTATGCTTATGGCTATATGCCAGAGAAAAGCCCATTTCCTTTGTACGGAAATACGGTTTCAATCATGAGGAAAGGTGGTCATATGAACGTAGTTCCTTCGTTTTTTACGAAGAATGTTTCTGTTCTTGATCGGGTTGAGTTACGCAGGGATAAAGATCGGAATCATTTTTATGTTGATAAATCTGCTGAGAACCTAGATCTTAAAATACCTTTTGTGACATCTAATCAGTTGGTTGCAGATTTGTTAAGTGAAGAACTGGATGATAAAGTGACTTTAATATCAGCTGCCAACGAACGAAATTTTAAGAAGTTCTATGAACTAAGGTATGATTCATTATATGTTGACATGATCAAGGATTCCGATAATTTTATTGCGGAGCAGTTAATGCTGCAGGTAGGGAACCAGGTAGTACAAAAATATAATAGTACCCTTGCCATTGAACATGTTCTTGATTCAAATTTGGCAGACATTCCCCAAAGACCAAAGTGGGTTGATGGGTCTGGCTTGTCTAGATATAATTTGTTTACGCCAGAAAGTATGGTTTATATCCTGATAAAATTATATCAGGAGGCTCCTCAAAAAGTGTTGAACACCTATATGCCGCAAGGTGGGGTAGATGGTACGTTAAAAAATAATTACCAGGGACAATCGTATGTGAGGGCAAAATCAGGGACCTTATCAAATAATTATTCCTTGTCGGGTTATTTGACCACAAAAAAAGGCACAGTTTTGGCCTTTAGCTATATGAATAATCATTACCAGGGTAGTTCGAGTGCTCGAAAGAAAGAGATGTCAGCTTTTTTAAAGAAATTGTACGAAGGCTTCTAAACCAAGTTATTCAAATAGAACCGCATCAGGTGCGTCAAACCATGATCTGTACATCGGTCGATGTATCTTTTCAACGTGACTTCTTTTAATTTTTAAGGTGGGTGTCATAAGCCCGTTTTCGACGGTCCAGTCTTCTTTCATAACAACAGCCTTTTCAATTTTCTCATGTTTTTCAAGAGAAGGATTGATGTCCAGAATGGATTGAAGTAAACTTTCACTTAGTTCTTGTTCCGATTTCTTTTTCCCCATTTCTGATGGAATGATCAGCATTATGGGCTGAGGTATGCCCATGCCAACTATGCAAACCTGTTCGATATCAGGATTTTTTGAAAGTTCCAATTCCATCGGGGCAGGAGAAATATATTTACCTTTATCAGTCTTAAACTGATCCTTTGCTCTGCCTGTAATTGTCAGGTAGCCATCATGATCATATTCACCCAGGTCACCGGTTTTCAAATATCCCTGGCTGTCAAAAGCTTTGGCAGTTTCTTCAGGGTTCTTGTAATATCCAAGCATAAGGCAGTCATTTTTAACACAAATTTCGCCTATTTCAGACAGTTTTGCTTTGGCCCCTACGGTAAATTTACCAACGGTTCCAATTTTATTTTCCTTTGGAAGATTGCAATGTGAAATGATACAATCTTCAGTCATGCCATATCCTTGAATAATGGTGATGCCCAATTTCTTGAACCAGATCATCAGGCTTGTTGAAAGAGGGGCGGCACCTGAGGCTACATATTTGGCCTTTGAAAGCCCCAATTTTCCTTTAATTTTATTTTTTAAAATGCTGTTAAGAATTGGGATGCGCAATAAGGTACTCAATTTACGCTGGGGTAGGCCTTCTAATATTTTTTCTTGAAATTTGGCATAGATCCTTGGCACGGCAAAAAACAGATCAGGCTGGGTCGATTCAAGATTTGTGGCGAAAGTCTCCAAAGATTCCGAAAAAGAAATACTGCCTCCTGTATAAATGGCGCCCATTTCAATACCAATTCTTTCGGCAATATGCGATAGAGGTAAGTAGGAGAAATAAGAAGGTTGCGAAGGCAGGGTTAAGGTGTTGATCAAATTACGAGCTGCATTAATGAAATTTTTATGACTATGCATCACTCCTTTTGGTGTGCCTGTTGTTCCTGAAGTATAGATAATGGTAATAAGATCTTCCTCCTTGGGATCCTCGAAAGTTGTCAGAGGTTCTACCGAATCTAAGATGGATTCCCATGTTTCATCCTCTTTGATTCCATATTTTTCAACACTTATTTTGGCCAGTGAATCAAAGGCCTCTTCTTGAGATTTGTAATTATCTAACTTACCAATAATAAGCAACTTACTTTCGCTGTGCTCAACTATGGGTTTAATTGACTTTCCGTTAAGTGTTGGGTAAATGGGTACAGAGATATGTCCGCTCATCATAATAGCCAGATCGGCCATTACCCAGGAGTCACAGTTTTTTGATAACAGAGCAATCTTGCTTTTGGGAGGAAGTTTTTTATTGAGTATTGCCTGTGCCACCTTCCTTATTTGCAGACCACTTTCTTTATAGCTCAGGGGTTCAATTTTACCATTGATAGGTTGCTTTAGAAAAATATGATCAGGAGTCGTTTTTTCCCAGTGCAAAAATGCTTCAAGAGGTGTTTTAAAATTTGTCATTCTGTGCGATTCGTTACTCTTTTAGTCTAAGTTATAAAAAATAAGTGAATTAAGGTCTGTTAGGGGTCAAATTGCTTGTGTTTGCTGATTTTCTCCGGAAATAACAGTATCAATGGCTTCAATGATTTCAGATGGAGGGCATTGGTAATCGAACCAGCTTATGTCAGGATCTCTTCGAAACCATGTGCCTTGTCTTTTGGCGAACCTTCGGGTGTTTTTTTTGATTTCCTCAATAGCCACATCTAAGGATGTAAGACCATCCATATGATTAAAAAGTTCTTTATATCCAACAGTTTGAAGTGCATTAAGTGATCTAAAAGGGTAGAGGCCCTTTGCTTCCTCCAGCAAGCCGTTTTCGATCATAAGATCTACTCGTTGGTTGATGCGGTCATAAATCGTTTTTCGTTCTGCAGTTAGCCCGATTTTAATACTTTTGAAATTCCTCTTTTTTGAATTAATTCCGAGGTAATAAGAATAAGGTTTGTCTGAACCGATGCATATTTCAAGGGCCCTGATCATTCTTTGTTTGTTGTGAATATCAATACGCTTATATGAAACAGGGTCTAATTTTTGAAGTTGATGTTGAAGTGAATTAATGCCATTTTTTTCCAATTCTGTTTTTAAGGCTTCTCGTATGGAGGTATCAATGGTCGGAAAATCATCAAACCCTCTTGTGACTGCATCCACATAGAGACCTGAACCTCCTGTTAAGATGAGTATGTCTTTTTGTTTGAACAATTGATGGATCAATGCAATGGCATCTTTTTCATAGGCTCCAACACTGTAATCATCCTCTATAGATCGGTTTTGAATAAAGTGATGTGTTGCCTCTTTTAGTTCGGTCGTTGAAGGGACAGCAGTTCCAATTGACATTTCTTTATAGAATTGCCTTGAGTCACAGGATATGATATCAGTATTATAATGTTTGGATAAAGAAATGCTAAGTGCAGTCTTGCCGATAGCTGTAGGGCCAATGAGTGTAATTAGATACTTCTGTTTCATTTAATCAAAAGTAGTTAATTCACTTGGTTTTTTACTTTTCTTTAATGACTAAAATAGTGTATGGTTCTCTGGAAAATAAATACCATAACTAAACGTTATAGATATGATTAATACCAAGTTATCAGATTGCTATGTTAAAGAAAGGCATCTTCTTTTTTTGTTTAATGCTATGTTTTCATCTGACCTGGTCTCAGCAAATAGAGATTCAGGGCGGAGGAATGGTAATACCTGGTAAAGCGAGTAATACGCCTAAGATTGAAGATGACACCTTTTTTGAAGAAACCCCTGTTTCAGGTGCAAGAATTCACACATTTAAGCTTACAAATACTGGAAGTGAGAGAGTTAGAGTAGAGCGGATACAATCAACTTCTAGCCTGTTTAAGGTCGATGGTAGTGTTGGTCACCTGTCTGGTGGTGAAACTAAAACTTTTGAGCTTTCGTTTGAACCTGACAATGTGGGTGATTTTGGAGCATTAATTTGGTTTGGTGTCAGAATTGGCCGGGCTAGAGCCTATTATGGCTTCTTTGTGAGGGGAACGGCTTCAGTTGCCAGTAGTGCACCTGAGATCATGATTACACAGTATTATGAAAATGGAGATCATGATCAAGTTGAAATTAAAAATTTAACAGATTATGACATAAGGCAAAATGAGTATTATTTGGTAAAATTTAATCGTAACGATGATGTAGATAGTCCACCAAGAACCCAAAATGTTATTAATATTGATCACTTGTCACCTGGTGAAACAGCCGTATTTGATCAGTTAACACTGAGAGGTAACGAGGTGGTCATTATTTCTACGTCAAGGGGCAGGAATAGTTACAATCGCCGAGTAGATATTATTGGTCAGCAGAATTTATGGGGAAGAGGAAAATCATTTAGTAAGGGTGCCTGTGCGAGTGAGGTACCTCATAGTTCTTTTAACATCAATGACTGGATAGAAGTACCGATTGAAAAAGTAGATCAGGCCCTGAGTATTCAAAACATAGCTCTGGGAATGTATCAGCTAGGACCTATTTCATGGACCAATGCGGGCTGGACAGGTAATGCTTTACCAGACCAAACGAGAGAAGTTTTTATTGAGTACGATTATCAAGGAAATATTGGAAATGTTGAGGCCTGTGATTTAACGGTGAATGCAAGCTTAGAATTTAATCACAATAGCACAAATTCTGTCGTGGTTTACAGAGATCTAGTTATCGATGGGTCCTTTGTTTTAGGTGATACAGAATCTTTGGTGATGTACGATGATAATGCCCAGATAAGGGGTGCGATTGAAAAGATAGAAAAATCTACTTATCGCTATAATAAACATGACATTACATACTGGTCTTCACCAATAGACAGGGCAAAAATTTCAGAAGCGTTTCAAGGAGTTAGTTCTGCTAGAATTTTTCAATACGGAAATGGTTGGGCCTATGCATCTGACTTCATGGATAATGGAAGAGGTTATGCAGCAGAAGGAAAAGCTGGAACAATTGGAATTCATGAGGTTAACTTTGTTGGTAAACCAAACAATGGCTTGATATATCGGGATTTGTTTTTTATTAATGACGAAGGAATTAATTCAAATTTAGAAAACGATTTTAATCTTTTAGGAAATCCATATCCTTCTGCCATTGATATTGAGGCTTTTTTAATTCAGAATGCTGCTTTGATTGAGCCTACTATACACTTGTGGACACATGCGACACCTATTGATTCAGAGGGAGACTATACTAATACTGACTATGCGACTTTCAATTATATGGGAGGAACCAGTGTCGCACTTCCTGGACGTGGCGGTGTTGTACCAACAAAAAATATTGGATCTTCACAGGGATTTTTTGTCAGAGCTATAAAAGAAGGCCAGGTGGAGTTCAATAATTCCATGAGAATGGAGGATGCCAATGATCAGTTCTTTAAAGGAATTATAACAAAAGATAAGAAGGTTAATAAAGATCGAGACAGGATTTGGTTAAATCTGACAACTAATAAGGGTGGTTTCAACCAACTGTTGATAGGTTTTGACAAGAAGGCTACTGATTTATTTGATAGCGGTTTTGATGCATTGAAGTTAAGTGGTGGTAATAAAATAGGGTTTTATTCCATTTTAGAAGATGATAAAATGGCTATACAGGGGTTTGGAACGTTTCATGATAATAAGGAGGTGACTTTAGGCTTTGATACAAAATTAGACAAGCGACAATATAAGATATCAATTGCGAATCTTGAAGGTAAATTACAAGAAGCCAGCATTATTTTGAAGGACAATTTACTATTGTTGAGTCATGATCTAAAGGAGTCACCGTATATATTTTATCATGATGAGGTAGGAGAATATAAGGATAGATTTACCTTGAGCTTTTCCTATGATTTTTCTACATCAGCTGCTAACGATGAGGCCCAAGAGAATATTTCAGTAAGCAATCAAGAGGATCTGTTTACGGTTACTACTTCAGAAGAGGTTACCACGGCGAATGTTTATGATATTCGAGGCAGACGGATAAAAGTGCTGCGTCCTCATGAGAGGTCTTTTGACTTTATTGAGTCGGAATCAAAAAAAGGTGAAATTCTATTATTAGAATTAGAACTAAGAAACCAAAAAAGAGTTGTTAGAAAGGTGTACAAACAATAGTTTCTACAATCATAGCTATAGCTTCTCACCACATTTATAACAAAAAGCCGCATTGTCTTTATGCTTTCCTTCAGAGCAATTTGGACAGGCATTCGTATTCAAATCTACACCCTGTCCCATTTCTTTTGCCATTTCAGCACCAACGATTCCTGTTGGAATCGCTATAATTCCATAACCCAATATCATGACTAAACTGGCTAGAAGTTGCCCAACGGCAGTCTGTGGAGCAATGTCGCCATAGCCTACAGTGGTCAAGGTGACAATTGACCAATAAATGCTTCGAGGGATACTGGTAAACCCACTCGGGTCACCTTCGATCAAATACATGAGAGTGCCAATAATCACACAAATAATAAGAACGGCAGAAATAAAAACAAAAATCTTAAACCTGCTTGCTATAAGCGCCTTGCCCAGATTGTTAGTGGCTCCAACGAAACGCACCAGTTTTAATATTCTAAAAATACGCAGAAGTCTCAACGCCCTTAATGCCACCAGGGCATGGGCTCCCCCGATAAATAGAGAGATGTACTTAGGAATTGTTGACAAAAAATCGATGATGCCATAAAAACTAAAAATATAGGATTTCGGTTTTTTAACACTTATAATCCTTACGATATATTCAAAGGTGAACAGGATAGTGATGACCCATTCTGAGATGTTGAAAAAGTTGTGGTACCTGGCATCTAAATCTTTCACACTCTCCAGCATGACAAGCAGTATACTAAACAAGATAGCAATAATGATGACCAGGTCAAATATTTTGCCTTCTTTCGTATCAGCCTCATAAATTATTTGGTGCAATCTGGCTCTCCAAGAATTTTTCGGGATGTTACTTTTCAAGAATCTGTAGTTTTCTCTAAAGATATTAAACTATTACTATTTTTGATAATTTCCTTGAATAAATCCTTTAAAGACTGGTATTTTTCTTCTTTGTATATAGTGTAATTCAGTTTTAAGTGTGTGAGAATAAGTAAGTCATTATCTTTTAAATGATAATTGGCAACAAATGAACCACCCTTATTTGGAAGTCTGAGAATTTTGGGTTCCGGAATGTTTTTAATGGTATATCCTTCAGGCAAAGAGATCTTGACCTTTGTTACCTGATCAAATTTATATCCAAAATTAACAGGATAGGTTCTTTCTTTAAGTAAAAATGGATTGGATTCATAGCGAATAACCAAAGGATTAAAATAGATCTGATCTTCGATTTGAGTATCAAATTCCATTTCCAGATCAAAATTTTCAACAAGAACCGAATCTAAGCTATTTAGCATATCGTTTTGGTAATTATCTATGAAGATGTCGGTATCAGATTGTTCAAGATAGCTCAGATAATCTTTTTCGGATAATTCTGAGAGCTGCTTTCTTTTGACGGAGGCATCGTACCCCTCACTCTCAATGGTGACATGTCCTTTTAAAAGCCCTTCCAGATCAAGGGCTAACTCCATGGTTGTTATCTCTTTAGATAAAATTTTTGGAGACAGAGAATACCAAAAACTCCCCTTGCTAAAATCTAGTACACGACCTTGTCCGTTTAAGGTTTTAAATGGTGTTTGTCCGAAAGTCATAAATTTATTGGAAGCATCGAGTAGATACACCTCATCGTTTATTTTAACATAGGCAATCAAATAATTAAAGTCAGTGATGACCGGATGTTTTTGTGTAGGAAAACCATTGTCTCTGGTGGATACCAGCATCACATGGGATTCCAGATCAGCCGCGTTCAAGGCGTTGATCAATGCCAGATTGATCTCTGGTACAGAACCAGCTCTATTGTCAAATGCATTTTTTGTTTGAACATTCCTAAAGAGGCTGGCCTCTTCTTCGTCTAAACTGAGATAGTTTTGCAGATGGTAGTATAGAGCCATCGCTCGTTGCTTCTCATCTTTTATTTTAAACAATTCTCCTGGTATGTTTTTTTTCAAATAACTCTCAAGTTTTAACTGTTTACCAATACTTTGTTTCTGTTTTAAATAGAGGTCAACTTTGGGCCATGTAGTGGTGTATTCTTTTGAGGTTCCGTCTGGGTAGTTTATTCGAGATAATTCAAATTCAATTTTTGAAATATAATTTTTTCTCGCGGTATTGTATTTTTTTGCTTCCCTATAGGCAGGTACATGTACCATGGCATAGGTCAAATCTTCACAACTCGCAGTTGCTCCTTTAATTTCATAGCAATCGTTCTTTATATTGGCCAGATTTGTGTCAAGTGGCAGATTGCCGTTCAAATGACGGTTGTAATTCCAAAAACCTGGAATAACAGCATGAAATTCACTGTGTAGCTTTGGAATATCTGATTGAAAACTCCAGCCTACCAGATTGAAAAAGAACTCAGATTTTATCTCATATTGGTATTCAATGATGCTCCCTGGTTTAAGATTTGGGAACGTAAAACTTACCTCATCATATCGCTCATTTAAATTTTTTCTAAAAACCTGATCTGGCTTAATTTCAACGGGTCTGTCACCATCATTATAAGTGTAGCCTTTTATGTTTTTGATGGTTTCGGCTCCGTTCGATTCGCTTTTGTATAAGTATACATGTACAGTTCCATTGTCATAACCTTCTTGATTGAATAATTTTACCTTGCGATATACTTTATTCACCATGTAGTTGTTATACGACCCGCTACCATGAAATGAAATATTACTGTGTTCAAACAAGACAAGGGCATTTGCCTCAGGGTCTTTTGCATAGGACTTCATCTGAAGTTCTTCGGTGCTTATTTTTCCAAATGTATAAGGAAGTTGAGACTTGTTTTGGGATTGAAGCGTGCTAACGAGCATTAGCATGGCCGCGAGGAAGATCTTTTTCAAAGGTTTGGATTTAAGGTTTGTTCAAAAATCTAACGAACTAAAGCCAACAATAGTGTAATGCGATTGAAGAATTTTTGCTAAAATCGAATGATTCTTTCAACCTGATTTCCGGAAAGGTATTTTTTAATTATGATATTTTGACTCAGGCTGTTATTGCTCCTGTTGATCAGGCTCTTCAAAATGTCCAGATTATTGATCTGATGACTCAATTCAGTATAGGCAAAGCCTTGAAAATCATTATTTTCAATCAATACTACAGACTTTTCTTCTACACTTCTTCCTTTGTCGATCAGAATCATATTGTCATGGTTAAAGATGACTTTTTCAAAATTCTTTTTGCGGTTTTTGTTGAATTTTGGCTTGTGAACAGATAACTCCTCTTCAAATTTTAAATTGGCGATCAATTCACTTCCAGTGGCCTCAAAAGTCACCGAATCCATTTCTTTTAACAGGGATCGATTTTGATTTGAGGTTTTGAGAAAAACCTGGTTGACAACCTTTTGAATATTCTTGCCCTTACCGATATAAATGATATCTCCATTAAAACGATGAAAATAGAAAAGACCTGAAAGTGAAGGTAAAGTATCTAATATCTTTAGTAGTTTTCCTGAAAGATCTCTTTGATTCCCTACTTTTATGGTGTTTTTTACGATGAGTTTATCCGTGTCTTTTTGAAGTAGAACCTGAAAGAGTTTTACTGTGGCTAAGGCATCACCATTGGCACGATGCCGATCACTCATCGGGATTCCTACAGACCTGCATAATTTACCCAGACTATATGATTCTTGATCTGGTAATAAAATTTTACTAAGCTCAACGGTGCATAGGGTGGGTATCTCAAAAGGGTAACCAAGTCTAGAAAATTCATTTTTAATGATTCTGTAGTCGAAACTTGAATTATGAGCGACTAATACACAGTCTTCCATTATTTCGATGACTCTTTTGGCAATTTCATAAAACTTCGGGGCATTTCGCAACATTTTAGAATTGATACCTGTTAAATTCACTACAAAGGGCTGAATCTCTCTTTCAGGATTCACCAGACTAACAAATGAGTCAATCACATGTTGCCCGTCAAATTTATGTATGGCTATTTCAGTAATGCCCTCTTCATTAAATTTACCTCCAGTTGTTTCTACATCAATTATGGCGAAGTTCATAGGGTTCTCAACATATTATTTTTCATCAAGAACCAATCTGTCCTCTCTATTAGCAATTTCCCAGGCGGTATAAAAAACCAACTTGGTTCTCAAGGCGAGCAATTCAAAATCTATTTTATCAGCGGTGTCGCTTATTTTGTGATAATCTTCATGCGTTCCATTGAAATAAAATATCACAGGAATATTCTGTTGTGCAAAATTATAATGATCAGATCGCTCATAGTACTTGTATGGGTCATCCAGCTCATTATAGGTGTAATCCAATTTTAAATTGGTGTATTGTTTATTGATTTTTTCCGATAATTTATGGAGATCTGTACTCAAACGATCAGATCCAATCAAATAGATATATTCTTTGCTGTCCAAATGTTCTTTATCAACCCTACCGACCATATCTATATTTAGATCCGCCACTGTACTGTCTATTGAAAAAACCGGGTTTTCTATATAGTATTTAGATCCGTAGAGCCCGATCTCTTCACCTGTTAAGTGAAGAAATAGAACCGATCGCTTTGGTCCGTTTCCTTGTTTTTTTGCCATTTGGAAAGCTTCTGCTATTTCCATCAAGGCAGAACTCCCAGAGGCATTATCATCAGCACCGTTATATACTTCACCGTCCTTCATGCCCAAATGGTCATAATGGGCTGAAATGATCACCACCTGGTCTGGATATGTATTTCCCTCAATAAAAGCCACTACATTCTCAGAGGGGCCCTCTGATTTGCTCTCAAAATACTCCGCCGGAATGTTCTGGGTGTATTCAGGATAAACTTCAGGAGCACTAAGTCCGATATGATCATAATAAGCAGTAAAATAATTGACTGCCATTTCCTGTCTTTTTTCACCGGTTTTTCTCCCTTCCAATATGTCCGATGACAGGAGGTAAACGTGTTCTTTTAAATCCTCTGCATTAATTTGATTCGCATATTTCTCTTTGACAGCATCTGTTGTAGATGAATCGGTTTTTCCTGTGCCACAAGAAAAAATGAATAAGACGAATAGACCAAGTACAAATTGTTTCATAACTTTTTATTGAATATGCAAAAATAGGCATATATTTTCCCTATTTCATGATAAACTGACCACTTTCTTTGTCGAAGAATACTGAACTACTTTCGAAAATCAAATTTATTTTATCCGATTCTATCAATTCGGTAGGGGTACCTGATATGATTTTATTTTCAGTCATGAGCCACATTTTATCTGACATTTGAGTGGCTAGTTGGATTTCGTGAGTAGAAATCAAAATAGACTTATGATAGTGATGCGCTATTTTTTTTAATAACTTGAATGTTTTGATTTTGTGTTGTATATCCAGATGTGCCGTGGGCTCATCCAGTATGATCAGGCCGGTGTTTTGAGCCAAGGCCCTGCAAATCATTGCCCTTTGTAATTGCCCGTCACTAAGTTTGTCACATCGTTTGTTGGCTAATTCTTTCAGATGAGATTGGTCAAGAGCTTCTTCAATTTGTTCAAGATCAGATGGGAGAAGTTTTCCAATCCAATTTGTATAGGGTTGTCTCCCCAAGGCAATCAATTCATACACACTAAGATTGCTGGGGGGGATTTTTTCAGTTAAAACAACACTAATTATTTTTGCAAGTTCATTTCTTGAGTATGCATCGACACTTTGACCTTTAATCCAGATGTCTCCGTCCAGTCTGGGTTGCATGTTGCTCAATGTTCTTAACAGCGTAGATTTTCCGATACCATTTCGGCCAACCAAACAGGTAAGTTGCCCACTTTGAAGGTTTAAGTTGATATGCTTAGAGACTTCATGCACCTCTTTTTTAGAAGCATAACCTATGCTTAGGTCACTGGTTTTTATAACGGTATTTGATTCTTTTTTAGCCATGATTCGATTATAATACCATTTTTCTTTTGCGCAACAAAAGCCATATTACAATGGGCGCCCCAAAAAGAGTTGTGATCGCATTAATGGGTAAGGTAAATTCACTATTGGGTAATTGGGCCACCGTATCACTGACCAGCATGATATTGGCACCTAATAATGCAGCGGCTGGCATCAGCACCCTGTGATCTGAGGATTTTAAAAGAAGCTTAGTCATGTGCGGAGCTGCAAGTCCGATAAAGGCAATTGGTCCGGCAAAGGCTGTAATTACCCCGGTCAACAAACTGGTGGAAATGAGGATCAGGTTTTTCGTTTGTTTCATATTTACGCCTACGCTTTTTGCGTAATTCTCTCCTAACAACAAGCCATTTAAAGATTTGATCACTGGTAGTATCAATATTGTGGCGAAAATAAATATGCCGGCAAAAGTGATTATTTCATTCCAGGTCAGGTTGCCAAGACTTCCAAATCCCCAAAACATATACTGTTGAAGGTTTTCAGCACTGCTGAAATAGGCAAGAACACTAATGACAGCTGATGTAAGGCTACTAAACATAAGACCTATGATCAATATGCTCATGGTATTTTTCACTTGTTTTGAAACCAGCATGACGGCAAATAAAACCAAAAAGGAGCCTGTACTGGCTGCTATACTGATTAAGAAGTGAGACTGTGCCAGTATAACAAAACTTCCGCCTACTATCGAAGACCCCATGATGAGTAAGGCTACTCCCAGACTTGCTCCCGAGCTGATTCCTAATACATAAGGACCTGCCAAAGGATTTCTGAATAAGGTCTGCATTAAAAGCCCACCAACAGACAGTCCTGACCCAACCAAAATGGCCGTAATCGCTTTAGGCAGTCTGTAATTAATGATGATGTATTTCCAGGAATCTTTTACAGAATCACTGTCAAAAAGACTCATAAATACTGATTTTACAGGAATGTTAACAGAGCCCAGACCTATATTTATGACAAACAGCACTACAAGAAATAGTATTAGCAGCATAAAGGTGATTCGGTATGAAGGCTTAAATTTCAATACTTCTATATTAGTTTAGTTTTTGTAAAAAGTAGGGTTCATAATCAGGGAGGAGTTCAGGATGTGTTACCTTGATCAGGTCCTTCAAAACAATATGTGGTTGTATCGGTCCTAATTCAAAGTATTCAACACCGCCACTTTCACTTCTTCGTTTAGAAAAGGTATAGATATTGCCTGTGTCAAAACTATGAAACTCTTTATAGTGGCTATTTGCAGCTTCTAATTCTTCAAGTGTAGTATAATACCCAGATCCTATCCAGTATGTTGCCTGCCTGGCTTTTTCAAAAACAGATTCGAAACTCAATACCAGGCTACCCTGTCCTTTACTGTCAGCCCACATATATGATGTGTTGGCATCTTTATACAATGTTGCCGTAAAGCTTTCGCCGGCAGGTAAATTCCATTTATCTTTATATAAAACACCAGACATGATGCTTGGGCTTTCTGAGGCCTTGGAGGCCAATTTTTTCGCTTCTAGATAAGCGCTTTCAATATCAGAGAATATCCGTGCTGCTTCATCTTCTTTATCGTAAAGGGCTCCAAAGAATTTTATCCATTCGGCACGACCCAGGGGTGTTGCCTCGAGCCAGTCACCGTTAAAAATAACAGGAATGTCATTTTTCTCAATATTGGAATATAGTTTATTCGATTTTCCCATAGAAAAAGCGACCATGACATCTGGCTGCAGACTTAAAAGAATTTCTGTGTTAAAATCCTGCTCATTACCCAATTCTTTCACAAGGTTTTTCTCAATTCTGGATCTTGTTTTTTTAGACGAGATATAATCTGTGTTTGGAAATCCAATAAGCGAGTTCGTTTCATCTAAAATCTCGATCATGGGGATATGCGTTGTTGAGCTTGCAACCATTTTTCGTACAGGAACTTTTACTTTATTTTGTCCGTCAAAATCGCGAGCCTCATCAGAAACCAATATGAATTCCTGGTATTGTTCCGCATCGGGGTATGGAGACTTGATGATTAATTTTTTATATCCGTTAAATTCCTGAATATCAAAGCCTTTAGCGTATTTTATTGATGTGTTTGATTCATTTTTTTTGTCAGAACGAATTGACTCTTTTTTCCGTTTTTCACAAGATGGAAAGAGCCATAACAGGCATAGGGAAAAAAATAGTAAGCTTCTGAACATGGTCATCGACAAGGGTAATTAAATTTATAATTTACGATTCAATTTTGAATGGCAAGTTTACAATATTTTCTAATAATAGCCTTCAATAAATTTTTTTCATAGTCATAAAGGGACTACATTTGCCTCGAAATTTGGTCTGGAATAATCCAGATGAATAAAAGGGAATCTCGTTAGAATCGAGAGCTGTCTCCGCAACTGTAAGCTCAGCTGAAATTTCAGTGCCTGTTGTATGAAAAACCACTTTCAAATTGAAGGGAAGGTAAACACCAGGACGCAAGCCAGGAAACCTGCCAAGTTTTGAAAAGCAATGTTTTCGGAAGAAAAACGTGTGGCATGAAAAAACTATTTTATATACTTTTTTTAACCGTTGGTGTACTTTCTGCACAACGTGATCAGGTGAACAATTTGGACGAGATTGTTCTTAAAGGAAATTTCTCACCCGTTGTCAACAGTGGTTATGAGGTTCAAATTGTTCCAGATTCCATACTTAAGAATAGCTATGAAAGTTTAGGTAATCTCTTACAAAAACAGGCAAATTTTTATTTTAAGCAAAATGGCAACGGCATGGTCTCTTCCATTTCATTGAGAGGAACCAGCGCATCTCAAACGGGTGTTTATTGGAATGGCATCAGCATAAACTCAGCCTTAAATGGTCAGACTGATTTTAATACGCTTCAGGGAAATAGTTTTGAGGAACTGGAAGTTAGAAAAGGGGGCGCCAGTGTTTTACTTGGAAACGGATCTGTAGGAGGTGCGATAAACCTAAAAGATAAAATTAGTTTTGAAGAACAACAGAAAGCGATGTTATTGGCAGGAGCCGGAAGTTTCGAGACCTATTATTCTCAACTCACGGCCCTTTGGAGCATTGAAAAGGTATTTGCCAAGATTTCAGGTGGTTTGCAACAATCGGCCAATGATTATGAGTATCTGGGGACAGATTTAAAAAATGAAAACGGGCAATTTAAGAACTATAATTTCAATGCGAGCCTTGGTTTTAAGGTCAGCGAATATCATTCATTGAACCTTTACACTTCTGTATTTGACAATGACAGGAATTTATCGCGAACCCTTAGTACTGAGAGTTTATCCAGTCTGATCAGTAGCGACCGAAGAATTCTTTTAGATTGGAAATATGTTGGAGACAAGTTTACATCTTCACTGAAAACGGCTTATTTATACGAAGATTTCGATTATTTATTTAATAAAAATGATCCAGAAAACGGTTCCTATGGTAAAAGTCAACGTTTTGTTGCAAAATACGATAGCAGTTATTTTTTAAATAATGAGATATTCTTCAGGGCTGGTGTTGAGTTTGAAAATGCTACAGGAAGTGGCAGCAGTATAAGTAGTGTCACTCAAAATGATGCCTCTGTTTATATTCTTTTTCATCATGAACCTATTGAGGATCTAATGTACAATGCTAGTTTTAGAGCAGGCGTTTCATCTGCCTATGATATTCCTTTTATTTATTCTTTGGATGCTAAATATGCCTTTTCGAAACTATTTTCGATTCGTGCAGCAATTTCCTCAAATTACCGCCTTCCAACCTTTAACGATTTGTATTGGGAGCCTGGAGGTAACCCTGACTTAAAACCGGAGAACAGCATTTCGGCTGAAGTCGGAATGGACTATCGCCTAAAGGCTTTCACCTTGTCAGCGGGGGCTTATTTTATAAAAAGTAAAGATTTGATTCAGTGGAGACCTGTCACAGCTGATTTCTGGCAACCTCAAAACGTGAGCAATGCCTCCAATGTTGGTTTGGAGTTCCAGGCTTTGTATAAAAAGGCATTTGCAGCTCATCTTATAGAATTCAAGGCAAATTACGATTATACCATCGCGAATGACGATGACCTCGATAAACAATTAATCTATGTTCCCAAACACAGAGCTGGTCTTAATGCAAATTACAGCTATAAAAAGTGGGTGTTTAACTACTATCTTCAATATACCGGAGAAGTATTTACCACCACCAGTAATTCTCAAACATTAGATGCCTATGGTTTGTCTGATATTGATATCTATCGAAAGCTGTTTGACGACCTGCTTACCATAGGATTTAAAATCAATAATTTATTCAATGAAAACTACCAGTCGGTCGCTTTCAGACCGATGCCTGGAAGAAACTATTTTTTACAAATCAATATTAAAATTTAATTCAAAATGAAAAAATCAAACGTATTATTTTACATTGCTTTTTTAGCAGTTTTTATCAGTTCATGTTCAGATGATGAAGGAGGATCAGACGAGCCAAAGGGCGATTATGAAAATGGATATTTTGTGACCAACGAAGGTCCGTTTCAAAATGGGAGTGGTACGATCACCTTTGTTGGTGACGATGGTATGGTAAGTCAGAATGTATACAAAACTGTAAATGGTGAGGATCTGGGAAACATAGTAAATTCGATGTATATAGCTGATGATAAAGGATATATCGTTGTGAATAACTCGAATAAGGTTGTTGTTGTCGATAAATATACGATGGAAAAGGAAGATATCATTATTGGAGATGATATCTACAATCCGCGCTATTTTGTTGCAGATAGTGGTAAGGGCTATATTTCCAATTGGGGTGATCCATTTAATAGTGGAGATGATTATATTGCGGTAATTAGTTTGAGCAACAATGCTGTTTTGTCAAAAATACCAGTGGGTGAAGGTCCTGAGAATATGTTGCTGGATGCTGGTAAGCTGTATGTTTGTCTTGAGGGAGGTTATAGTCAGAACAACAAGGTAGTGGTGATTGATACCTCAGACGACAGTATTGAAGCTATCGTAGAGGTAGGAGATGTGCCAAATTCAATTGCAATAGACAGGAACGCCAATGTATGGGTTTTGTGTCAGGGAAAGCCAGATTATACAGGTGATGAAACCAATGGCGCTCTATTTAAAATCGATGTCGTATCGAATGCTGTTAGTTCATTGGATTTTACCACGACACAACATCCAAAGCTTTTAAACTATTACGATGAAAAATTGTATTACAATCTGGATGCAAAAACCTATAGTATGGATATGACAGCAACTGAACTTCCTTCTGAAAGCATAGCAGGACTCGAAGGAGACTATTATTCCATGAACATTTTTGGAGGTGAATTATTTGCAACTGATGCTGGAGATTATAGCAGTGAAGGAAGTTTGGAAGTTTCCAACCTGGCCACAGGTGAATTACTTGAAACTATTACGACCGGAATCATTCCAGGTCAGGTTGTATTTCCTTAAATTAGCAGTCGTTTTTAAAAGAATACTATGCGAAATTTTGTTCTGATTTGTGGATTTTTATTAGTGAGTTGTATTGTTCATGGACAGGAAATCGGACTGAGGTTCGGTGATATGAATGGGAATAATATAGGAGTTGATGCCACAATTCCAATCAAGGATAAAAGGCTGCATACCTCTGTTGGATTTGGAGATAATGTAGGGGTAGATGTCATTTATGATTTTGCTCTTGCCTCAATGTTTAGAAGCCCTGACCTGCGTTATTATGCGGGTATAGGGCTTACTACCTTGTTTGCGAGTGATTTTAAACTTGGTGTCATGGGTGAAGTAGGAATAGAATATGGGTTTCCCAGGACGCCAATTAGCATAAGCCTTGATTACCGGCCCGCGATAATTATAATAGATAAAATGGATTTTATCTACGGTAATTTTGGATTCAATGTTCGCTATAGATTTAACTAGTAAAAATTGTTAAAATAGACCAAGCTATCTGAAGGTGTTTTTTTTGACACGCGTCCAGTACAGCGTTTTACCAAATATTGGATATCCTACAAATCCTCTGATTTTTAATAAATCTTTTTCAGCCAATGAGATGTGGCAGCCGTATTCTTTGCCATTTTTTGCATTCAGAATCCTGGCTCCCTGCCAGAGTCCATCTTTGAATCGTGCACCCTCCAAAATGACCATGCCCAAGATAGGTTTGTTTTTCCGTTTACCGTTACAATTTTTACATAGATCGTCTTTGTGTTCTTCCGGGATAATTTCAACAATTTTCACATAAAGTGCATCATCTATGGTGTATATTTCAACAATGGATTCAGCTTTGTTTCTATTAAAGATATCATATGTTTTCCATTTGCCCAATATGTCCTGAGCGTCTGCCTGAACCGTGAAAAACAAAAATAATATGAAAATAAACGGCCTTATCATGATTTTTCCACTCTGTACCAATACGTTGATCGTCCCAGCAATGAGAAGCCAACATAGCCTCTGATAACGAGTCTTTTATCCTCATCTAAGGAAATGTTGCATTTGTATTCTCTTCCGTTTTTTGGAACCAGAATGACGCCGTTGGTCCAGGAGTCATCTTCAAATTGAAAATCTCTTAAGATCTCTAATCCCAACAAAGGAAGGTCTTTATATTGTTCTGGACATTTTCTGCAGGTTTTCTGCCTGTCTTCTTCCTGAAGTAAGGCAACGATCTTTCCAAATAATTTACCCTCTTTTTTATAGAGTTCGATGATGGTTTCTTTCTGCCCGTCAGGATCTATACTGTACCATTTTCCTGTCACCTCTTGGGCGCTTATGCCTGGTGATTGAAAAAAGACAAAAAGCAAAATAAACTTAATTAAAAAGCTTTTCATTATTGAACTCTATTCCAATATTCGGTTCGACCTATCAATGAAAAACCAATATAGCCTCTTAGTTTAAGTTTGTCGGCACCTTCAAGAGAAATATAACACTTGTAAAGCTTTCCGTTTTTAGGATCAAGAATTTTCCCATCGGTCCATTCATCTCCATCCTTTGTAAGTCCACGAATGATGACAAGGCCTTCTATGGGTTGGTCCTTATCCTTTCCGGTACATTCAGTGCAGGTTTTGTCTTTATCTTCTTCCTTTAGGATCTCAATAATTTTTCCATAGATCTTTTCTCCTTTTTCATAGACCTCTATGATAGACTCTTTTTGACCGGTATCGGGATCTATACTGTACCATTTTCCAAGAACAGTTTGTGCAGTACCCGTGAATGACAAAAGGGTAAAGACTACTGTAAGTAATATTAGTTTTTTCATTGTTGTTCTTCTATGTTTTTATGATGCAATTTTAATAAACTTGCATTCAATTCAAATCCGAGCAGCAATATAATAGAATTTAACCAAATAAAAAGCATGATAACTAAAACCGTACCAATAGAGCCATACAGCTGATTGTACTGGGCAAACTTTTCAATATAAATTTGAAAAATCTTAAAATTGAGAAGAAAAAGTATAATGGTCAGGATGGTGCCGGGGGAGAAAAATGAGCTCTTCCTTCCTTCTCTTGTTCCAAAATAATACAGCAGGGATATACCAATAAACATCATGCCAATAAGTATGATAACCTGTACTGAACTCAACCAGAAATTGGTATCACTCACCATCCCTTGTTCATTGAGAGATTTAATAAAAAATTCAATAAGAATCACCACTCCTACCGTAATCAGAAGTAACAAGGCCAGTACCAATGAGATCGCTAAAGAAACCATATACTGTCGAATCACGGTTCTTGTTTGTATTTGATGGTAGGTATATTCGAATCCACTTAAGACGGCATTCACCCCGTTGGTCATCAGAAAAATAGAAAGAATAAAACCAAAGGACAATAATTCACCGTATTTGTTGGTGGCAATATCATTTAAAACATGAGCTACAGCGTCACTTGCTTCTTTTGAAGGCATTACTCTGAATACCAATGACATAAAATCATCCTGAAATCCTTCTATGGGAACGAAGGGAATCAAGGTCAATACAAATAAGGCAAAAGGGAATAAGGCAATAAAGAAACTAAAGGCGATACTCCCTGCCCTTGAAGTCAAGGCCCCCTTTACAATTCCTGAAATATACATTTCCAGCAAATCATAGAGATTCATTCCCTCTAAGCCAGGAATTTTAATCTTATGGAGCATATTACTGAGCCAATTGACTACAGGAACATTAATTTTGCTGTCTCCTTTACTCATTGTTTGTTAATCATATTTAGCATCGAAATGATGCTGCCATTTGTCCTGCACTTTAAGCACCTGTTCTATCACATCTCGTGCACATCCCTTCCCACCTTTTTTCTGTGAAATATAAGCAGAAATATGCTGAACTTCAGGAGCTGCGTCCAATGGACAAGTAGGGAGACCACATAGTTTCATCACTGGGATGTCAGGGATGTCATCTCCCATATACAACACATTTTTCGGATCTATATTATAAATGTCAAGATACTCATCCAATTGATCTTTCTTGTGATGAGCTCCCAGATAGATATCAGTTATTCCTAATCCCTGCAATCTTGATTTTACAGCCGGATTGGTTCCGCCTGAGATAATACATACATTATAACCCATATCAACAGCTGTCTTTAAGGCATAACCATCTTTTATATTCATCGTTCTGACCAATTCTCCATTTGGGAAAACGGTCACGGTGCCATCGGTAAGCACTCCGTCGACATCAAAAATAAAAGTAGTGATATCAGGCATTATTTCTTTATAGCTTTTCTCCATGATTATGCTTTTTGGTATGTTTTAATGATTGCTTGAGTTAGTCGTTGATAGATTTCTTTTTGCGTGTTTTTTAATGCTTCTTCATGCTTTTGGATGACTTCAAGATCACCTCTCCTGGCCGGCCCGGTCTGGGCCTCAAAAGGTGACATATATTGTACTTTTTTACCTGTTTCCAGAATCATTGGCCTGAGAATATCAAAGGGAATATCAAATTCACGGCAAAGCTCTTCGGCACAGGAAAACATAAAATTGCTAAAATTATTGGCGAACACGGCAGTTATATGAAGCTTTTCTCTTTTGAAGGAATCGAGCTCAAATACATGGTCACTTATTTCTGAACTTAGTGACCTTACCACGTGCAGATTCTCTTGTGAATTTGACTCAATGGCAAAAGGGACCTCTTTTAAATTGATCTTTTGATGCATAGACAAGGATTGAACTGGGTACATTACCCCATGTTGGTCGTGCATGTGAAGTGCTTCCATACCAATGGCTCCAGAGGTATGTACCAGTATTCCAGGAAGCTTTGGCAAGGTTTGAGCCACTTCAGCAATGGCTTCATCTTTAATGGCTAAGATATAGAGGTCTGCCCGTTCTAGTGCTCCTAAATCTGTTGTACAGGGAATGGATGCATCAAAAAAGTTTTTATTTGACGCAGTTCTGCTGTAGCGTTGAACTATTTCAACCTTGTTCACATTTTCCATTGCGATTGCCAGCTGACAAGCTACATTTCCAGCGCCGAGTAATACTACCTTGATCATAAAGCGAATATACAGAGTTCAAGTATGAAATAAAAGGTAATTAAAAGCCATTATATACGATGGTTACATTTTCTCCTGTCAGGTGCCTAGCTTTTAATTCAGCAAAAAAGGGACAAATAAATTCATCCCTTTTTCACAATTAACTCTAACAAAAATAATATCAAGAAGCCTTGATCTGAGCCTGAGCTGCAGATAAACGCGCAATTGGTACTCTAAATGGGGAACAACTAACATAATTCAAATGTGTGTTGTAACAGAATTCGACAGATTTCGGCTCACCTCCATGTTCTCCACAAATTCCTATTTTTAAATTAGGTTTTGTTTTTCTACCTCTTTCTGTACCAATCTGTACCAGTTGACCAACACCTTCCTGGTCAAGAGTTTCAAAAGGATCGGAAGTCAGGATACCTTTCTCAAGATACACTGGTAAGAATTTTCCTGCATCATCTCTCGAATAACCAAAGGCCATCTGGGTAAGGTCATTTGTTCCGAATGAAAAGAAATCGGCTCTTTCAGCAATTTTATCTGCGATCAACGTGGCTCTTGGAATTTCCATCATGGTACCTACCAAGTAGTCAATTTGATCCTCTCTTTCTTCAAACACTTGGTTAGCCGTATTTCTAATGATTTTTTCCTGTTCAAGGTATTCGTTATACGTACCAATCAATGGAATCATTATTTCTGGTTTTGCTTCAATGCCTCTCTCTTTCAGGTTCAAGGCAGCCTCGATGATTGCACGGGTTTGCATTTCAGTAATTTCTGGATAGGTATTCCCTAATCGACAACCACGATGGCCGAGCATTGGATTGAATTCTTCTAGTTCAGCTACTTTGTTTTTAACTGCCTGTAAAGAAATATGCATATCTTCTGCCAATTCTTTTTGAGTCGCCAATTGATGAGGAACGAACTCATGTAGTGGCGGATCCAGTAATCTGATGGTTACGGGCAGCCCTTCCATGGCTTCAAAAATTCCTTCAAAGTCTTTTCGTTGCATAGGAAGCAATTCCTCTAAGGCATGCTTACGTCCCTTGACTGTTTCAGCCAAAATCATTTCTCTCATGGCCCGAATTCTGTCAACTTCAAAGAACATGTGCTCAGTTCGTGTAAGTCCGATACCTTCAGCTCCAAAGTTACGTGCTACTTTCGCGTCTTTAGGTGTATCTGCATTGGTTCTTACCTTCATGGTTGAGTACTTATCGGATAGTTCCATAATTTCGGCGAATTCACCGCTTAATTCTGGTTCAACCGTAGCCACTTTTCCTTCAATAATATTTCCTGTAGATCCATTGAGAGAAATCCAGTCACCTTCGTGATATACCTTATCGCCAACGCGTAGTGATCGACCTTTATAGTTTACCTTTAAGGCACCGGCACCCGAAATACAGCATTTACCCATACCTCTGGCAACTACGGCAGCATGTGAAGTCATTCCACCTCTGGCTGTAAGAATCCCTTTGGCTATATTCATTCCTTCAAGATCTTCTGGAGAAGTTTCTATACGGCATAAAATAGTGTTCTTATACTTGTCTGCTTCATCGGCAAAGAAAACCAATTGACCTGTAGCAGCACCTGGAGATGCTGGTAGTCCCTGAGCAATTATGTTCGCTCTTTTTAAGGCATTAGGGTCGAAAATGGGGTGAAGTAACTCGTCGAGCTTGTTAGGTTCTAACAGGAGCAAGGCTTCTTTTTCATCAATCATCCCTGATTTTAACAAATCAATGGCGATCTTGACCATGGCCGCTCCGGTTCTTTTACCATTTCTGGTTTGAAGGATCCATAACTTACCTTCCTGAATGGTGAATTCCATATCCTGCATGTCACGGTAATGGTCTTCAAGTTTTGTTTGATATTCATCCAGTTCTTTAAATATCTCAGGCATTTTTTCTTCTAATGAAGGATAATTCTCACGCCTTTCATCTTCATCTATTTTAGCGAGTTCTGCCCAGCGTTCAGATCCTAGTTTGGTGATCTGAAGAGGTGTTCTTACACCTGCCACAACATCTTCTCCTTGTGCATCTATTAAATATTCTCCATTAAAAACATCTTCTCCTGTTCCAGCATCCCTGGTAAAACAAACACCAGTTCCTGAATTTTCACCCATGTTTCCATAAACCATGGCCTGAACGTTCACAGCAGTTCCCCAGTCAGAAGGATAGTTATGCATTTTTCGGTAATAAATGGCTCTATCTCCATTCCAACTATTGAATACAGCCATTACAGCTCCCCAAAGTTGATCCCAAGGATCAGTAGGGAAGTCATGACCTGTTCTTTTCTTAACGGCATCTTTAAAATCATAAACCAGATCCTGTAAATCCTGAACGGTAAATTCAGTATCAAGTTCAATATGTCTTTTGTCTTTAAGATGTTCCATGATTTCTTCAAAAGGATCTATATCATCCTTAGATTCAGGTTTCATACCCAGTACAACACCACCATACATTTGAATAAAACGACGGTATGAATCCCATGCAAAACGTTCGTTATTTGTTTTTTTGGCCAGTCCTTCAACAACCTCATCGTTTAAACCCAAATTTAGAACGGTGTCCATCATTCCTGGCATAGATACCCTTGCACCTGACCTCACTGAGATCAATAAGGGGTTTTCTCTATCACCAAAGGTAGATCCCATGATGTTTTCAATATTATTGATCGCTTCCTCCACATCAGGTCGTATCATTGTGATCGTTTCTTCTCGACCCACTTCATTGTACTTTGTACATACTTCGGTAGTGATCGTGAACCCTGCAGGGACCGGAATTCCAAGCCAGCTCATTTCAGCCAGGTTGGCGCCTTTACCTCCCAAAAGGTTTTTTAATTTACTATTTCCATCGGCTGTCTT
Organism: uncultured Flavobacteriaceae bacterium; assembly: GCA_964419405.1. GTDB lineage: Bacteria > Bacteroidota > Bacteroidia > Flavobacteriales > Flavobacteriaceae > Lutimonas. The sequence continues at coordinate 5,297 of CAYQPI010000292.1, read as the reverse complement.
ATTCCCGAATTTGTATACATTCATTTTCAAGTCTTGAGCTGTCTCCATTGCTATTTCTTTTGATTACTATTAATTGAGTATCAAAATTAATCAACATTAGAGTCCTATAGTATGACATAAATCATGACAGGGCCTTGTGTAAGAATTGTTACAAACAAAAAAGGTGGCCTATACAGGCCACCTTTTATTTATTGATAAGGATGAAGCTTAGTAATTGGCTCCGATCAATCTGCCACCTAATTGCAATAGTCTCAATTCAGCAACTTTGGCCGTATATTTGGCTTCATTATAGTTGTTCACTGCACTCAAAAAATTGACCTGAGCCAATCTGAATTCAACGGTAATGATCTGTCCTAATCGGTATTGTTCTTCACTTCTCTGGAAGTTCCTTCTATTGGTTTCAACATTCTTTTCTTCAGCGCTCAATACAAATAAAGAGTTTTGATAGGTTTCCCATGCATTGGCAACATTTCTTTCGAGGTCTTTTTCGATCAACTGCTTTTCAATATTACTGTTATCGATGGCAATTTTTGCATTTTGAACACGGGTTTTAGTGCTACCTCCATCAAATATATTCCAGGAAATACTTACGCCACCTACAATACCTCTGGAAGTTTGAGAGGCTAAAGAGAAGGGGTTGCTAATATTTGAATCAGTATTAGAATCTCTCCAGTTATACGCACCATTTACCCCAACATTTGGTACCCATGATGATTTGTTGATCTTTAAGTCATAATCACTTAGTGTTACATTCTTTTCGGCCTGCAATAATAAGGTGTTGTTTATTTTTGCTGACTTCATCATTGCATCATAGGTGAGATCAATGGCATAGGAAACTGCAGTGTCTACTGCGAAATCAATATTCACATCTCTACCCAGAATTACATTCAAATCACGTTTGGCATTGGCCAATTCTCGTTGAATGTTTAGTAAATTAATGCTATCCTGATTTACGTTTACTTCAGAGTTTAATACATCCAATTGTGTTTTTTGGCCGTATTGATAGCCATATTGCTCTCGCAGTAATTGACTCTTTGAAATATCTAAAGACTGTTGCAGGTTGTTTTTGTTTTCAGTAAGTCTAGCAACATCATAGTATGAAATCAAAAGGTCTAGCAAGGTGTTTTCAATCACCTGTCGAACTCGTATTTCTGAAATGTTATATTGTTCCTGAAGTTTGCGATAATTGTACTTTCTGCCAAAACCATCAAAGATCAAATAGTCAACACCAACAGAAGCATTATAGGTATTTGTTGTATTTTCAATATCATCCTGAACGCTTCCGTCCTGAAATTCAATTTCACTTTCGTTGCTTTGGTAATCAGCACCACCATTGGCAAATACTGAAGGCAGATAGCCACTGTTATAAATACTCGAACTGTTCTTAGCAGCCTCCAGGTCATTATTCGAGACAAGAATGTCGTAATTATTCTCTAAGGCAATATCTACTGCTCCCTGTTTTTCGAGCATATCTTGAGCTGATAGCGAAAAACTCAGGCCTACCAGGAGAATTACTAAAATCTTATTTTTCATCATTTTCTTCCAATTTTAATTCTTTTACAGCACGTGTTACTTCTTCTTTTGAAACCATTTTACCTGTGATTAACCATTTTAATCGTACGGTCAAACTGTTGTTGATTGACAGCAGTAAAGGCAACATTAACAGGGTTAAGAAGGTCGCGATCATAATCCCGTATGAAATAGAAATGGCCATGGGCTTTAAAAACTGTGCCTGTCTACTTTTTTCTAATAACAAAGGCATCAGCCCTGCTACCGTGGTTAACGAGGTTAAAAAGATCGCTCTAAACCTGGATTTTCCTGCCTCATACATGGCATCGTTAAAAGTCATTCCTTCTTTAAGATAAGAATTGAATTTTCCGACGAGTACCAGGCCATCATTCACCATAATCCCAACCAGGGCAATGATGCCCAACCAGGATAAGATATTGATCGAAAAACCATGAATATAATGCCCCCAAACAATTCCGATCAAGCTAAATGGTACCATGATCAACAATAATAATGGCTGACTATAGGATCTAAAGGTAAAAGCGATCACACAATAAATGAGTACTAATACAATTCCACCGACTCGGGTTGCTGAATTGATCGTTTTGGCAGCTTCCCGGTTCTGACCCTCAAAACTTGGCTGAACTGTTGGGTATTTGGCAAGAATTCCTGGCAATATATTATCCTTTATATCGGTCATTACATCTGTGGCACTTTCTTTTGGATTGGCCATGTCAGCCGTAATCTGAATTTCTCTTCTACCATCCAAATGGTTAATCGCCACATCACCTCTAGCGATGTCATAGGTAGCGATCTCAGAGAACGGCACTTTGTTACCGGTAGGGGTAGAGATCCACATATCATCCAAATTTCTAATCGATGACCTGTCTTCTTTTTCATAACGAACCCAGACCTTTATTTCATCCTGACCCCTTTGAAAACGTTGTGCCTGATAGCCAAAGAATCCAGAACGGACCTGATTCATGACAGACTGTAAGGTCAATCCCAAAATATAAGCATCGTTCTTCAATTTGATACGAACTTCTTTGATACCTGCAGGGTCAGTATCTGAAACATCTTTTAATAATGCATTGCTTTGAAGATTACTTTTAAGCTCCATTTTTGCAGCTTTCAGTTCTTCAATATTATTTCCTAACAATGACACGGCAACTGGGCTTCCCCCAAAATTCATACCTGATCCAAAAGTCAAACTTTCTGCGCCATAAATGATTCCAGCTTCCTCACGAATGGCATTGGTAATGTCTCCTGAGGCAAAATCTCTGTATTCTCCAGGTAGTAAGTTGATGGTCAAACTAGCATTACTTGATCCAGGACCGATTCGTTTAATGACGTTCTCAATGACCGGTGTGTTGCCGCTTTGCTTTTCAGTGTACTCATTACCTACCACCCAGGCAGCTTCTTCAATAGTAGAAATGATAGAATCTGTAATTCGTTCATTGGTACCCTGAGGCATTGCCAGGCTTATATCAATTCTGTCACTGGCCATGTTTGGAAAAAATGACGTTCGAACCACCTTGCTCGTGATTCCTCCAAAGGAGAAGATTAACAAAGCAAATGGTATGGCCAATCCTAAAAAGCGATTCTTTAAAAAGAATTTTAAATAGGGTCCATATAACCTGTCTCTACAGAATACCAAAAACTGATCGGCCTTAACATTGATCTGGTTAAAAATATAGAAGAGTCCTGAAGTGGGCTTTTTGCGGCCTCTCACCAAGGCTTTCGAATGAGCAATGTGAGCGGGTAAAATGATCAGGGCTTCGACAAGTGAAACCGCCAGTGTCAAGATAACTACCGTAGAAACTTCTGCGAAGAAATCACCGATTCCACCATCCAAAAAGAAAAATATAGAAAAGGCCAGCATGGTAGTTAAAATAGCAGACATGATAGGAGGAATCACCTCCAAAGTACCATCAATCGCTGCCTGAACGGGAGATTTTCCTTTTTCATAATGGTGGTATATATTTTCGCCAATCACGATTCCATCATCTACCAGAATACCAATCACGATGATCATACCGAATAATGACAGCACGTTAATAGTAACCCCTAAATTAGCGGCGAAAATAAACATCCCCAAAAAGGCAATTGGCAATCCTGCAGCTACCCAAAATGCCAATCTTACATTCAGGAATAAGGACAGAAATAAAAGTACCAATAAGATTCCCACCACAGCGTTTTCGGTCAACAAGTCTGTTCTTTGTTTTAAAACGATTGAACGATCACTCGCCACGTTTAATTGAACGTTATCATGTTGCGCATTAAATTTGTCAATATAAATATTGATGGCATCTGCCGAGGCAATCATATCCTCGCTATTGGTATTACTCACCTGAATGCTAATGGCAACCTCATCATTATAGAAAAGACGGTCAGGGTTTTCGTTCCATCGATCTTTCACCGTGGCCACGTCTTTCAAATAAATGACATTTCCTGATTGATCAGCTTTCACGATTAAATTGTGTAGGTCTTCTCCATAGTACTGTCTGTTTCGAGCACGGATCAGATAATCCTCATAATCCGTTTTAATATTCCCTCCAGATATCAGCAAGTTAGAGCCTTGAACAGCCTGTGCGACATCGGCAAAAGTCAGGTCAAACGCACGTAGATCAATTTCTCTCACAGCAATTTCGATTTCTTCATCCGGAAAGCCCGTAAGTGATATCTGAGAGATACCAGGCATGGCCCTCAAATCATTTTCTACATCTCTCGCATATTGTTTTAAGGTCGTCAAGGGTAGGTCTGTACCACTCACAGTAAAATTGATGGTTGGAGCAATAGATTCAATCTTGGCAATGACCGGAGGTTCCATACCAGAAGGAAAGGAGGGAACCCTGTCTACCGCATTTTTGACTTCCGCCAACACCACATCGATATCTGAATCTACCATGGTTTCTATGCTAATGGTGGCCGAGTTTTCACGAGATACTGAAGTAACGCGGTCGATACCGACGATTCCTTTTAAATTGTCTTCAATCTTCAGTACGACACCTTCTTCCATTTCCTGAGGAGAAGCACCGGGATAAACTACTGAAATGTTGATAAAACGCGAATCCGTCAGGGGAAAGAAGGAAGACTTCATCGATTTAGTACCTAAATAACCGAAAATGATGACGGCAATTATAATGACATTAACTGCCACGTGGTATTTTATAAAATAGGATATAACTTTTTTCATAATTTAAAAAGGCTGCTTAATTATTTACGCGGATTGCTACCGTATATCGATACTTTCATGCCAGGGTAGGCTCCAGGAACAGAGCGACTTAATACAGAAGTTCCGTCTTCTAAACCTTTTAAAACAACCGTTTTATCTGTAAAATAAACAGGGTCAACTTTCACAAGGTCAATGATACTGTCTTTAAAAACATAGACGCTTTCATTATTCACCAATAGTTTTCGCTCCATTTCAAAAGCATTGTCTTCGGCCTTAGCCACCAAATGAGCTTCTAAATAAATACCTTCTTTTAAGTCTTTTCCTTCTACCTGAATATAGGCTTTAACGGTTTGAGAAGTTTGATCAACCCGCCCGTTTACACGAACTATTTTCCCATCCCAGGACTGGTTCGTGTCTCTGCTGGTTACTTTTACAGAGTTTCCTTTTTGTAATAAGTCAATGTATTTGGCATTTACGGCCACTTCCATTTCGTACACTTTCGGGTTGATGAATTCTCCTAATTTCTGACCAGATCTGATCAAAGAACCAGGATTAACCATCGCATCAGTTAGTATTCCATCATAAGGAGCTCTAATTGTGTATTTTGTTAACC
>CAYQPI010000291.1:0-2913 GCA_964419405.1 uncultured Flavobacteriaceae bacterium | reverse complement strand
GAAGTTTCATTCTAAAGTTTGTAATCTTAGGAGCAGCCACGACCCTTAAAATATACTCCTTTGATTTGACCGAATTTCCTTCAATAAAAAACCTAATATCTTTTTGAGGCAATTTAAAATCAAAACTATAAGCGCCATCCTGCACTTGATTTATATAATAGTTTTGCCCTTCATATATAATTTTAATATTCTCAGGTATTATATCTCCTTCAGTGGTAAACCTCAAAGTAAAATCCTCTTCTTGAATGGTTTCGAGCTTGTCATTCAAAATCTTAAAATAGAAGGGCGCCGGTGCTGCAAATGCCGTTTGATGATGCACTACTCTGTTCAAACTATCATTGAACGTTGAATTATTTCCCGTAATCCAAATTAAAAACCATATAAATAAAGGAAGCAACAAATATTTTACATATGCCAGGTTTTTCTTAAAAACAATGGCCCTTCTAAACCGTATCGGTTGTAAGTCTTTTGATTTTTGTTCAATGCTGGCCTCAAGAAGTTCATTCTTCTCTCTGCTCGAATTAAGTTGAATAATATTGAGAAGTTTATCATCAACCTCCTTAAAATGTCTCCCAATAATCTCTGAGGCCTCTATATCGGTAATTCCTTTTCGTATCCCTATGAGTTTGAAAAGAGGAATCAATACAAATTTCAACAGAAGTAAAAACTCTATTCCGATAAACAGCCAAAACAAAACGGTTCTCCCAATAGGTTTTAACCATAAAAAATATTCTATTGATAAGGTAACAAAAAAGTAAAGTAGGCCAAAGATCAGAAATAATATTAGTCCTTTTATTATTTCATTCGTATAATACTTCCTTATGAAGTTTTGTAATTTGACGTATATGTGCTGATAATGACTCAAAATTAATTTCTAAAATTACAATTAATCTTTAAATTTTCTGGAATTATTCTAGTCGTGCTCCGAAAATGTGTGTTTGTCTTTAAAGGCTACTAAAGCTGTGCCAAACTTTAAAACGAATTCTCGTTTTAATTTAGCAATTTCCAAGGTTTGGTTTGATCAAGAACAATATTTACTTATTTACTTTCCTGTCCTATTTTTAAATTAATACCAATGGTAAAACTGAGGTTATGGTATTGCGTTGAAGTTGTATTTTGAATCTCTCCCCTTAGAAAATTAGACTGAGATGCAGAAGTCATGCTTACAAACTGAGGGTCATTTTCAGAACTACCATTGGCATAATCAACCCCAGCTGTAAGGTCCAGTTTTTTATTTGACATTTTAATCCCTGTTGTAATATGATATAAGTCCCAAAAGGTAAAATTGGGAACAAAATCCTCATATCGATTCAGGGCCTCATCATCAAAATAATTCATATCTGTTCTGAAGCTACCAATGACACTAATCCAGTCTTTGATCTCATATCTTGCAGATAATCCATAATTACTCACACTCTTGTGTGCCATCAGAGGAATGGCATAACCCTCATCTGGAACAGAAGGGTAATCTGGAGATTCACCTATATCATTTGCTTTAATCATTTCATAAGGATCAATTTTAGCAAACCATTCCATTGAAAAGGCCAGTAACAGACGACCAAAATCGTATTCCGCACCAAAACTTGCAGAAAATGGAGTTTTATAAACCCCGCTGTATCTATCGTGAGAATCTGCCGTTTTGATAATGGTATTTTCATCGGGAAAATACCCTGTTTGCCCTTTGCTGGCATAATTGTTCAGAAGTCCCAAGCTCAATGAGGGTGTTGTTAAGACCAGTCCTAGTTTTAACTCATCCAAATCAATGTCAATGGCCGGTTTAAACACAAAGCCCATGACTCTGGCATTAAATCGTTGTTCCTCATCATTAGATGTCAAAGCAGAAAGCTGACCGGTTCCATTATCTAATTCATCTTTAGGAAAAGCGCTAGCTGCATAACTACTTACATAATCCTGAGATCGAACAAAGAAATATGTGCCAAGACCCAGACCAATTCTATCATTAATCCTATAGGCTGTCGAACCAATTACCCAACTTTCTCTTACCCGATTACTGTAACTTAGTTGCCCCTGAAAAACATCTTCCCGCGATTCAGGACTAAGATAGTTTCCTAACTGTTCATGCTCAAGGTTAAAACTCAGGTTCGAATTATAACGCGTCATGGCTCCCACGACATAGGTAAATCTGGGATTCTTTTTTGACCGCTTTAAATAAGCCACCATAGATGGTGAAATATCTGCGGTAAAATAATCGAGATCTACCATATCTCCCCCGGCGTTTTTAATATTTAGAATGTCTACTGAAATAACATCAGCCTGACCTTCGAAAAATTCTCCGTCGATAAACGCAAGGGCGCCTGGATTATAATAGGCAGCAGCAACATTTCTTATTCCTCCTACTTCAATTCCACCTTTTAATGATGATACCGCACCAAAATTATGAAACCAATAATGATTTTCCTGTCCGAAGCAAGGTATCGAAATAATCAACAAAAATGTACACAATAGATTCTTCATATATTAAGATTCTTATCTGGCCCAGTTACTTCCAATAGTAATGTTCCAGGCCCAAATTTCAGGCCCTCTAGCAATATCAACACCTGCGTGAAGTCCATATTGTTTCGCCAAAAAATACCTGAAACCGGTACCTCCAGCCACTTTGATATCCTGGAAAATTTCTCCATAATCTTTTAAGGCTTCTCCAGCACCAATAAACCCAACAGCACTCCAGCGCTTTAAAAAATTCCAACGCCATTCTGTTTCAACCGTATACACATTATAATTCTGATAGCGCAATGCCGGGATTCCCCTCAAGGAAATAAACGGAAGTTCATAAAATGGTACATCTCCCCATTTAGAAGCAAGATGAAGACGGTAGCCAGGAAACAATTTATCATTTATCTGGTGGTAAAAATAATTTCTTGAATCGAAGTTACCATAATCATTATCTCCTCC
>CAYQPI010000290.1:0-26634 GCA_964419405.1 uncultured Flavobacteriaceae bacterium | reverse complement strand
TCGATAAAGTAACTTATGCCGGAGGGCTCTTTACGATGCTCAATAGTTATTCAACCTTTACGGATGACAGTTTTATGGGGATTGTTCAGATTAAAACGGAACATTTTGACAACAGATTAAAAGTATTTCCAGGTTTTTTTCACTTTAACAGTATGCCCGATATCCCTGATGGAAATGAAACATTTAGATTTGATTATTCCATTGTACAATTAGGCGCTGAAGCCTTGGTTTTTAAGAACCCCAGGATCACCATGGGCATGGATATCTACCGAAATGTTCAGAATTATGACGAAAACGAATCGATGGAAGAGCGATTTAAAGATCAAAAAAATGGTTTTGTAGGTAGTGTTGTTTGGGGAGGTTTGTCAACTAAGGGTGATTTTGCCCTGGGCACGTATTTCACCTATCTTGAGAGGTACTCCGCCGTTGATTTTATTGCGCAGAATGACTGGGTACGCTGGGATTATAGTGGTCAGGGCTCAAGGGATGGACGGCTGACAAATTATAAGGGGCTGGAGATCATGACTGGTTACAGGATCAGTAAAATGCTGCAACTGAAGGTCAGGTGTTTTTTTGTTGAACAATTACTTGCTTATGGCCCAGCCCTTGAAAATGGAAACAGAATACGTTTCGATATCGATTTTAGATTTTAAGGTTTAAGCTAGTTTTATAACGATAGCATGTGTTGGAACGCGCGAATAGCTGTAGATAGATTAAAGAATCATTCTAAAATTGTAAAGGTCAGTAGCTAGTTTGGCAAGCAAGGGGAGATTTTTCCAAATAATCGGGTTATCTTTGCCGCTCTTAATAGATTAGATGACATTCAAAGACTTAGGGCTTATACCCTCCATACTCAGAACGCTGGAGGAGCAGGGTTATAAAAAGCCAACCCCCATACAACAACAATCCATCCCAATTTTATTAAAAGGCCGAGACCTTTTGGGTTGTGCTCAGACAGGTACAGGTAAAACAGCTGCATTTGCCATTCCTATATTACAGAATTTGAGTAAAACTCACAGTCAGGTAAAGGGAAGACGAAAAATCAGAGCCTTGGTTGTAACACCGACACGAGAATTAGCTACACAGATATCTGAGAGTTTTAAGGTGTATGGCAAATACACAAATTTGAAAAATACTGTAATTTTTGGAGGCGTTAAACAAAGAGCACAAGTAGATGCTTTGCGAAGAGGTGTAGACATTCTTGTTGCAACTCCAGGAAGATTGCTGGATCTTATTAATCAAAAACATATCAGTCTTAGGCATATAGAATATTTTGTGCTGGATGAAGCAGATCAAATGCTTGATATGGGCTTTATCCATGATATAAAGAAGATCATTAATTTATTACCAAAACAACGACAATCCTTATTCTTTTCTGCAACCATGCATCCGAAAATTGTGGCTCTGTCAAAGCAGATATTAGGGAATCCTGAAAGGGTAACGGTTCAGCCAGAGCAAACAACTGCTGAGAAGGTTGAGCAGGCGATTTATTTTGTTACCAAATCGAATAAAATAAAATTGTTGATCTATTTGCTTCAAAAGAATCAAATAGATTCTGTACTCGTGTTTTCACGGACCAAACACGGGGCAAACAAGATTGTCAAGTTATTGCTCCGAGAAGGATTTCAAAGCGCGGCCATACATGGTAATAAATCACAGACAGCCAGAGAGCTGGCTCTGAATAATTTTAAAAAAGGAGCCATTAATATTTTGGTAGCTACTGATATAGCTGCACGCGGAATTGATATTGATGAGTTGTCATTTGTGGTGAATTATGATTTGCCAAATGTTCCCGAATCTTATGTTCATCGAATTGGAAGAACAGGTAGGGCAGGAGCCAGCGGAATAGCGATTTCTTTTTGTGATGCCAGTGAAAGACCTTATTTGAAGGATATTGAAAAACTGATCAATCAACAGATTCGGGTAATTCATGAGCATCCATTTATAAATGATGATTTAGAAAAAGAGTCAAAGAAGCCGGTTAGAAGCCATGGGCATAAAAGAAAACCTAAACCAGCTGGAAAGGCTAAGGGTAGCGGAAGAAAGAATTACTGGAGAAAGAAAAAGGTAAAGAAAGGCAATTCTGGACAGGCCAAAACCTAAATTCAGTTTTTAATCTAATCATGATTTAAATCATTTTATATCTGATTATTTTTCATGTACTTTAACATAGTTTTAAAGGAGATCAGCCATGAAAAAAAACGAACCCATTTCTAGTATAATGACCAAGGAGGTCGTTACACTGAACCTAGAGGATTCACTTTATTCTGCTGAAAAGAGAATGAAGCAGAACCATATCAGGCATATGCCTGTGGTAAGTGATGAAAAATTAATAGGGCTTATAAGTTTATCAGATTTACAAAGGATAAGTTTTATCGACGCCTATGGTAAAGAAGGAACTGAAGACACTCCTATTTACAATATGCTGGATATTAAAGATTTGATGATAAAAAAACCATTAACAGCGAGTCCTCAAACAACCATTATGGAAGTTTCCAAACTGCTGGCCAGTAAAGAGTTCCATTCTTTACCGGTTGTAGAAGAAGATAAACTGGTGGGTATCATAACCACTACGGATCTCCTGCACTATTTTATTGAATTGTGCTGATCCAACATGGCGGCAACTTTGTGGACAATGGTTTCTGCCAGTTTTCGTTTTGATTCTACGGTCCATCCGGCCACATGAGGACTTAAAAGTACCTTATCTGAATTGATCAATTTTTGGAAATCTTCAGGTAAGGTATTTTTTTTGGAAAAGAAGTTTTCAAAAGAACTTTTTTCGTATTCCAGCACATCGAGACAGGCCCCCAGTATTTTGCCAGAATCTAAGGCATGTACAAGGTCTTTTGTCACAACCGCAGAACCTCTGGCCGTATTGATGATATAAATTGAATGCTTGAATTGATCAATAAAAGAAGTTCGAATCATTTGTTTGGTCAATTCAGTTTGCGGGGTATGCAAACTTAATACTTCTGTCTTTTGGAATAATTCATCCAGGCCTACTTGTCTTGCATATTCATCACCTAGACCCTCTTTGATGTCGTAACAGATCACCTCGCAATCGAATCCTCTGAGTTTTTTGGCAAAGGCTTTTCCCATGTTTCCATAACCAATGAGGCCAATGGTCTTTCCTTCTAATTCTATTCCTCTGTTAGCTTCTCTCAACCATTTCCCGTTTCTAATTTCTGCGTCGGCTTTGTTAAACTTATTAAAGAGTGACAGAATCATTCCCAAAGCGTGTTCTCCAACAGCATTCCTGTTCCCTTCAGGGGCGGCAATCAAATGTATACCTTTAGATGTCGCAAAATCAATATCAATATTTTCCAGGCCCGCTCCAACCCGACCAATGAACTTTAAATTCGTCGCCTTTTCCAAAAAAGGTCTGTCTATACTAAATCGACTGCGAATGATGATACCATCATAGAGATGAATCTTATTTTCGATGGTATTTTTTGAAGAATCATAATCTTCATCACAGTTCATGTTGAGGTTTCTTAAGCCTTCAATTAGTAAAGGATGATTGGTGTCCAAAAAGAGAACTTTCATTTGTCAGTTGTTTTTTACAAAAATATGGGAACTGAATTATTAAAAGATGCTTAATTTTAAAAAAAAAATATATGCAACGCCATCTTTTTCGATTCCTTGTAATGATTTTATGTTTGTCAAATTCCTTTTTGTTTGCACAAGATTATTTTTTAAAGTCATACAAGCCATTTGACACATCAATTCCCAGTCCTGAGGAGTTTCTGGGATATCCTATAGGAGCATATCACACCAGACATGATTTGGTAGTTGCTTATATGTATACCTTGGCAGAACTTTCTGATAAGGCTTCTGTAATTGTTTATGGGAAAACCCATGAAAACAGAAAACTGTTACTGTTACAAATCGGATCCTCAAAAAACTTGCTGAATATTGATCAGATCAAAAAAAGGCATCTTGAAGTGGTCGATGCAGATACTGATGTCAAGGATTTTAAAGGGCTTCCATTAATTGTGAACCTGGCCTATGGGGTGCATGGAAATGAGCCTTCATCCACAGAGGCGGCCATGCTTACCGCTTACACACTAGTGGCTTCTCAGAACGAAAAAGTGAGTAGCTACCTTGAGGAAGTCATCGTTTTCCTGGATCCAACCATTAATCCCGACGGGCGTGACAGGCACAGCAATTGGGTCAATTCTTACAGAGGATCTCCATTGATCGCAGATAAATATGATATTGAGCATAATGAAGCCTGGCCGAGGGGAAGAACAAATCATTATTGGTTTGATTTGAACAGAGATCTTTTGCTGGGAGTACATCCAGAATCTCAAGGGAGATTAGCCTGGTATCATGAATGGTATCCTAATGTGGTGACTGATTTTCATGAGATGGGAACCAATAGTACCTATTTTTTCGAACCAAAAAATAAATCTGCTTCGATTAAGCCAATTACCCCAGCAGAGAACAGGGATGTGTTGAATAAGGTTTTTGCTGAGCAGTATGCGGCTGATCTTGATGAGATAGGGTCTTTTTACTTCACAGATGAGATTTATGATTCGACCTATCCTGGTTATGGATCTACCTATATGGATCTGCAGGGATCCCTGGCCTTATTATTTGAACAGGCAAGTTCAAGAGGGCATTTGCAGGAGACTTCAACAGGAACCATTTCATTTCCTTTTACGATAAGAAACCAGTTGGTGTCTAGCATGGCAACGATCAAGGCCTCTGTTAAAAATAAAGACCTGCTCTATGGATATCAGAACGATTTCTTTGAAAAAGCGAGACTAAAAGGAAGGTCTTCAAAAGTGAAAGCCTATGTGTTTGGTGATTCACTGGATCAAAGCCGAAATAAGGCTTTTATAGACCTGTTATTACAACATCAGATAGAAGTATATCCCTTAAATGAAAAAACGAGCATAAAAGGCGTCAATTTCGAAAAAGAATCATCTTTTGTAGTACCAACCAATCAAAAACAGTACTATATGGTGCAATCACTTTTTGAAACGTATGATTCTTATAGAGACAGTGTTTTTTATGATACTTCAGCCTGGTCGATGGTGAATTTTTATAATTTAAAGTATCAGCCTACCGGAAAACTGCCTCCTCATGGAGAAAGGATTACTCAAGAATCGAATCATGTACAAAAGATAGGGCTAGAAAAAAGTAACTATGCCTATTTGATCCCTTATGATGATTACTATGCACCGGCCTTGTTATATGAGCTCCAAAATCAGGGTCTCATTGTCAAAGTTTCTAGGAAACCTTTTATTTCAAAAATTGGTGAAGCAAGGGTCAGTTTTAACAGGGGAGCCTTGTTAGTGCCGGTCAAAGATCAGTCTGACATAGATGCTACCTCAGTATATGAATTGGTCAAAGAGGCCTGTGATAGGTTTAAAATTGCTGCATTTCCAGCAGGTACCGGAATGACTATTGGTGGAAATGGTTTGGGGAGTAGTAGTTTTCAAACCTTGGTCAAGCCCCAAGTGATGATGATTGTGGGAGGAACAGTGAGCTCTTATGAGGCAGGGGAGGTGTGGCATTTGTTTGAAGACAGAATGGAGATGCCAATTGTCAAAGTGCCTGAAGGCAGGCTCTATTTAACAGATCTTTACAGGTATAATGTGATCATCATGGTTTCGGGTAGTTACCGACTTCTGACAAAAAGAGAAAAAGAAAGACTTTCAAAATGGGTAAGTGATGGCAATACTTTAATTACAACAGGAAAGGCTAGTGATTGGGCCATCAAACAGAAAGTTGTTGAAGAAGAGGTATTAGATAAAATGCCTGATTCTGTTGCTCAAGGAGAGAGAAGTAGTTATGAATCAGCAAGAGGAACGCTTCGAAAGCACAATCTTGGTGGTGCTATTTTTGAAGTAGATGTAGACCTAACACATCCTATTGCCTATGGCTATCATCGTGAAAAAATGCCTGTTTATAAGAATAATCGTGTTTGGATCAAACCCAGTAAGAACAGATTTTCTACAGTGGCTCAATATACGGATGAGCCTCATATTGATGGCTATATCAGTACAGAGAATATAGAAATAATGAAACAATCGGCTTCCATCATTGTAAGTAAGCGAGGTAAAGGAAGGGTTGTTCTTTTTGCCGATAATCCAAATTTCAGGGGTGCCTGGTATGGTACAAATAAATTATTTATGAACGCCGTATTTTTTGGGCATTTGATCAAAGTTCCTCAGTAGAAAAGACAGGAAAAAGAAAAGCTCCTTAGTGAAACTAAGGAGCTTTTTAATATGGTAAATGGAAAGTTTAGTTATTTAAAGCTTCAGCTCCACCAACGATCTCTAGGATTTCGTTTGTAATCGCTGCTTGTCTAGCTTTATTGTAAACTAATAACAATTCATCTCTAAGTTCTGTAGCATTATCGGTTGCCTTATGCATGGCTGTCATTCTGGCCCCGTGTTCTGATGCATAAGAGTCTCTAATTGCCTTATACAATTGCATCTTCAATGACTTTGGAATCAATCCTTTTACAATTTCCTCTTTATTTGGTTCGAAAATATAATCGGCACCCGCCTCATCGGTTTCTTCAGCAGCAGCAATTGGTAAATATTGCTCCTGAGTTACAATTTGAGTTGCGGCATTCTTAAACCTGTTATACACCAATTCTATATGATCAAATTCACCATTTGTAAACTGCTCCATCAGGTCTTCTGCAAAGACTGCTGTGTTCTCAAAGGTCAGGTCATCGTAAAGATCTGCGTCAAATTTATAGATATTGTGTTCTTTAGAAAGAATGTCATTTCCTTTTTTACCAATGGTAAGAATTGAAACTTCCTTGCCTGCATAATCTTTTGAGGCAATTTTTGACACCTCTTTTATGATTGCCGAATTGAAACCGCCACATAAACCTCTATTCGAAGTAATGGCAACAATCAAAACTTTGTTGATGTCTCTCTGTTGAGTGAATTCACCTCCATCATCACTATCTAAAGTTGCACTTAGATTCTGCAATAACTCGGTTAATTTATTAGAATAAGGACGCATTTGAACTATCGCATCCTGGGCTTTTTTCAACTTGGCCGCAGATACCATTTTCATGGCACTGGTAATCTTCATAGTTGACCCAATGGACGATATTCTATTACGTATTTCTTTTAAATTTGCCATTTATATATGAAATTAAATGATGACTTCAGAACACACGGATCTGAAGTCAAAACTCTTAACGTTTCTATTCAAATTTTGCAGCTACTTCTGCAGCTACTTTTTCTAAAGTATCAGTAACCTCATCAGTTAATTTCCCTGCCTTTAAAGTTTCAAGAACTTTAGAGTGTTTGGCACGTAAGAATTCAAGAAAATCTTTTTCAAATTCTTTTACTTGTTCAACAGGAACTGATTTTAAAAGATCCTTTGATCCAGCATAAATAATAGCGATCTGATCTTCAACAGTAAAAGGATCATTTTGAGCCTGCTTCAGGATCTCCACGTTTCTTTTACCTTTTTCAATTACGCTCAAGGTCGCAGCATCAAGGTCAGAACCAAATTTAGCAAATGCTTCCAGTTCACGGTATTGCGCCTGGTCAAGTTTTAAAGTACCAGCTACTTTCTTCATTGATTTGATCTGTGCATTACCACCCACACGAGATACAGAAATACCTACATCAATGGCAGGTCTAACACCCGAGTTAAACAAATCAGAAGTAAGGAATATTTGACCGTCAGTAATCGAAATTACGTTTGCTGGAATATAGGCAGATACGTCACCACCTTGCGTTTCAATAATTGGCAAAGCTGTTAGCGAACCTCCACCTTTTACTTTTCCTTTCAATGAAGGTGGTACATCATTCATTTGAGAAGCAATTGTGTCATCATTGATCACTTTTGCAGCTCTTTCAAGAAGTCTCGAGTGAAGGTAGAATACATCACCTGGATATGCTTCACGTCCCGGAGGTCTTCTCAATAACAATGAAACTTCACGATAAGCTACGGCTTGTTTCGAAAGGTCATCATAAATAATCAAGGCTGGTCTACCTGTATCACGGAAGTATTCACCAATCGCAGCTCCTGAAAACGGTGCATAAAACTGCATAGGAGCAACGTCCGATGCATTTGCAGCTACGATAGTCGTATAGGCCAACGCGCCTTTTTCTTCTAACATCTTAGCAATACCTGCAATAGTAGAACCTTTTTGACCTATGGCAACATAAATACAAAATACCGGCTCACCTGCGTCATAAAATTCTTTTTGATTGATAATGGTATCAAGTGCTACCGTAGACTTACCAGTCTGACGGTCACCAATGATCAATTCACGTTGTCCACGTCCTACAGGGATCATGGCATCAACTGATTTTAATCCGGTTTGTAATGGTTCAGTTACTGGCTCTCTATAGATAACACCAGGAGCTTTTCTTTCTAATGGCATTTCAAAAGTTTCACCTTCAATTGGTCCTTTACCATCGATAGGCTCACCTAAAGTATTGACAACTCTTCCAAGGATGCCTTCACCTACATTGATAGAAGCAATTCTATCAGTACGCTTTACAGTAGCTCCTTCTCTAATCTGAGTAGAATCACCTAACAATACTACACCAACATTATCTTCTTCCAGGTTAAGAACGATACCTTCAAGTCCTCCTTCAAAAACCACTAGCTCTCCATACTGTACATTAGATAAACCGTAGATTCTGGCGATACCATCTCCGATTTGTAATACAGTTCCTATTTCAGTCAACGAAGCCTTTCCTTCAAATCCTGTTAGTTGTTCTTTTAAAATTGCTGATACTTCAGCTGGTTTTATTGTTGCCATTTTTACTAGTTATTATCTTAATTAGATTTTAGATATATAATGATTATCCTCAAATTGAGAAAGCAGGTGGTTTAACCTGTATGAAACACTTGAATCATACAATTTATCACCTACTCTTAATACGAATCCTCCGATTATTGATGGGTCTACGATGTTATTTAAGCTGATTTGCTTTCCTAATGATTCCTCAATTCTTTTTAGAATTGCTTTTTCCAAGTCCTTGGTTAACGGAACTGCGGATGTAACTTGAGCCACTTCTATTCCTTGCAAGAAATCGTAGATCACGATAAATTCTTTTGCCACCAATTCAAGTAAGCCAAGTCTTTTGTTTTCGATCAATAAATTAATAAGCCCCATGGTGATACCATTTACCTTCTTCTCGAAAACATCTTTTAATACAGATGTCTTGGCTTTTGATTTGATCACAGGACTTTTTAACATGATTTCCAGGTCGTGATTCTCTTCGATCGTTGACTGGATTAAAACCATATCATCATTCACCTCTTTTGCAAATCCTTTTTCTTTTGCGAGGTTTAATGTTGCCTTAGCGTATCTTAATGCTGCTCTTGTTCCTACCATGATTATTTTAACCTAGCTTCGTCTAACATTTTTTCAATCAACTTCACTTGCTTGTCCTTGTCAGACAATTCGTCTTTCATGATCTTTTCTGCGATGCCAATTGACAATTCAGCCACTTGATTTTTCAATTCAGTGATCGCTGAGTGTTTTTCATTTTCTATGGTTTGCTTGGCCTGCTCAATAATTTTATTAGATTGAACCTTCGCTTCATCTTTTGCCTCTGTGATCATTTTTTCTTTGATCATTCTGGCATCCTTCAACAAAGAATCTCTTTCAGCTCTGGCTTCTTTTAAAATCTTTTCATTGCTAGATTGAAGATCTAACATTTCCTGACGGGCCTTATCAGCTTCGTCCAACGCATTTTGAATACCTTCTTCTCTGCTGTTTAAAGCGTCTAAAATAGGTTTCCATGCAAATTTCTTCAATAACAAAAGCAACAATACAAAAAGAATTGTTTGCCAGAAAAAAAGTCCAAATGAAAAATCGTTGATTAACTTCTCCATGTGTTTATTTTGTAATAATTAATATTGTTTTGAAAACAATAGCTATAACCAACCGTTATAGCTATTGTTACTGTTAAGATTAAACTGCGAATAAAGCAGCAAATCCAATACCTTCAATAAGCGCCGCTGCAATCAACATCGCTGTTTGAATTTTACCAGTAGCTTCAGGTTGACGAGCAATAGCGTCCATTGCTGAACCACCAATTCTACCGATACCGATACCGGCACCAATTACAACCAATCCTGCACCTACAATAGCTGGAATTTCCATAATATATATATAATTAAAAATTAAACATTCAATTTAATGCGCTTCATCATGCTCTTCCACGGCAAATCCAAAATAGAGAGCGGATAGCATGGTGAAAATATAAGCCTGTAATAAAGCAACTAACAATTCAATCATTGAAATGGCAAAAGAAAGTACAAACGACAAACTACTACCAACCCAGTTTCTGAATACAAAAATCAAACCTACCAAACTCATCAAAACGATATGTCCTGCCATAATGTTGGCATACAAACGAATCATAAGTGCAAAAGGCTTGATAAATACTCCTAATAATTCAATCGGAGCTAATATTATTTTCATCGGAACAGGTACTCCTGGCATCCAGAAGATATGTTTCCAGTAATTTTTATTTCCTGAGAATTGCGTGATCAGGAAAGTCAATAGCGCCAATGCAAAAGTAACTGCTATATTTCCGGTCACGTTAATTCCGAGTGGTGTCAAACCAAACAGGTTTAAGAACCAAACAAAGAAAAACACGGTTAGTAAAAAACTCATGTATTTCTTATAATGATGCTCACCTATATTTGGAATGGCAATTTCATCTCTGATATAAACCACAATTGGTTCGAAAAATCTTCCAGGTCCTGTAGCAATAGGCCCTTTACCAAAAGATCGGGCTAAACCAATGAATAAAACCAGCATAAGAATACCCGTCACCATGATCATCAAGACGCTCTTGGTAATTGAGAAATCTAATGGTTTTGCATTGGTAGGGTGATGATGGTCGTCAAAAGTCAAGGTGCCTTCAGCATCAGTTTTATAGATTTTATTATGATATAATTTGTAGTAGTTCCCGTTGCTTTCTGCTACAGTTTCACCATGGTGAAACTTCGAAGATGAAAAAACGTGTAAGCCTTCATCAATAAGAATTACCGGAAGGGAAAAACCGTAATGAATATTTTTTTCTGTATCACTGAAAAAGACAAAATCATAAGAATCTTTGATGTGATGGTCAATACTCTCTTTGATTTCTGTTTTTATATCTCTTTCCTCTTTGCTTCCTTCATGTTCTGCATGCTGGGCATTTAGGTTTAAGCTAAAAACTAAAACTGTGATTGTAAGGAATTTTACTAAAAACTTACTTTGCATCTTTGACAAATTATATTGGCTAAAAAAATCGGTGCAAATGTAATATATTTATTTGGATAGATTATAAATAAAATCTTATTTTTTTAGAAATTCAATCACGCCTAAAGTTTCAAAAATAAGACTAATGAGATATGGTATGAAAAAGGCTGCAAATTCAAAAGAATCAAGCCCTCCATCAAGTTTGTAGTATGGATAGAAGAATAGGAAAAAAAACAGAAATTTCACAAAGCTTCCTCCCATGTACAGAAAGCCTAATTGCTCAGACATTTTGTTTTTTAAAGCAAATAAAGTGAGGTATATTCCAACAGCTAAAACATAATTAACTGCATATGCTGCAATGATTCTGTTGTCGAAAAGAGCAAAATCGAAATAGTGTAAAACAAAAAGATGACATGAGAACACAAGGCTAAGAACCAACAATAGTGTCAACGAAAATTTTGAAAATGAATTCATTTGAGCTTAGTCCTCCAGATTTTTTAATTGTCTCAAAAGGCTGTAAAAAGACAGGCCAATTCCTAATAATGTTAAGACGATGGTGTATATATTGGAATCGCCATAAGTGGCGTCCAGCCATTTGCCCAATTGGGCAGCAAGATAAATGGTGATGCCCATTTGCAAGCCAATCCCAGTAAGTATGATGTATTTATTAAGCCGTTTTTTTGGTTTTTTCTGCACCATTTTGGATAACTTTAACCGCACTTTTCATGGTACAGGTTGCATTAAATACAGCACCAGGTTCTACCGATAATTTACCCATGACCACATCGCCGCTGATATCGGCTGTGCTTTTCAGAGAAAGTATCTGGTCAACAATCAATTTCCCTGAAAACGTACCTTCAATATCTGCATTGGTACAATCAATGGTCCCGGAAACATTTCCGTCTTTACCTATGACGACACGCCCGGTAGTTTGAATCGTGCCTTCTATCTTACCATCGACTCTAAAATCTCCATCTGATTTAATATCTCCTACGAGAGATGAATTTTTAGCAATGATGTTACGTTCTCCAACTGGATTTGGGCTTTCTTTTTTTTCGTTGAACATAATTTATAGTTTTAGTTTTGTTGTGATTTTTGTTTTAATTCTGAATACTTTGCGATCGCTTCTTCTGCAAAATCACTTTCTTCAGTGTTAGGATAATTTAAAATTATTTCATTCAATTTATCCATGAACTCAGCTTCTCCTTTTGTTTTATAAAGCAGGTAAGCTTTTAGCAATTCAAATTTGGCTTCAATTTCTAAGCCTTTGAATTTTTCAAGTCCGTCATTAACAGTTCTAAGGGAGTATTCAAAATCTTCTTCTTCATAGCACACGAAGGCAATTTTGTATAAATATTCCGGTCCACTTTCATTATTATCGCTGTCTAAAACACTTTTAGGGTTTTTGATGATCTCAGCATAACGTGTTCCTGGATAATTAGTAACGATATCATCCCTGTATTTATTGCTCTTATCCATGTTAAAAAACTCGTAGGTTTTGTAAAGATGATATTTTGCGGGCAAGATTAGTTTTTCCTCAGGATCATTTTCGAGAAATTTTTCAAAATCAATTGCGGCAATTTCATATTCCTTGAACTGCTCCTTGTAAATGAGGCCTAAATTATAATAGGCGTCGTTTCTTTTTTTATTGATACTGTCGAGAATGAACTCACTTTTGGGAATTTGTTCCTTGTAATAGGCTATATTGAACAATAAGCTTGTATCGATTTCAACTTTGGTTTCAGTGACTTCTATGTCAGAGCTCAATCCTACGTTTTGTTCAACCAGCCAAAAATCTCCCAATGTTTTATTTCCGTATTTATTTTTAAACTGTTGCTTGCCAAATCCAACGAGCTGAACATTATAAAAATAAAACTTACCGCTGTTGTCATAATTATTTGAGTTCATTGCCAAATCGCCCATGCCCATGTTGCTGCCAAATTGTTCTTTGGCAATTTGTTCAGCCTCATATTTTAATTTGAGTTGGTTCACATATTCTTTAAAATAAGCAGTTTGTTCTTCGTCAGACATGTATGCCAGGGTCAAAATACTATCCCCTTTTCTGGCAATGTTTTCATAGTAGATCACATCGTTCAAACTCTCTCGTTTACGAATGATCTTACGAATTCTTTTTGTGTTTTGATCGATCGGAATTTGCAATACACTGTCGTAATAAGCCCCTGCCATTTCAAAACTGGTTTTGTCAAAATAGAAATCTCCCAGGCTCTCATAAGACAGGCTTTTTTGATAAGGCTTTCTGGTATTGTTAATAACCGAAAGTTCAAATAAGCCTTTGGCCTGCTGATCATACCCATTGGCCAATGATATAACTCCGGCCTGATAGTAAAGCTCGTCCAAATAAGGTCTGTTATCTCTGTTCTTTATTAGATCTTGCAGCGTATACGCAATAATACTGGCACTATCGGCCTCAGAATAATTTTTGGCTCTCTCAATCGCGGCATGAACCTTGTATTTTTGAGGAATTTTTTTCATGTAAGTCAAGGACTCAAAAATCATATTCGAGGAGTCAATTTTTTCCTGCTCCCTGTATATTTGCCCAAGGATAAACAAATTTCGAGGTCCTTGATTCAAATCTGTCAAATAATAGGTGGCTTTTTTTAAATGATCTAATACAAGATGGGTGCTATCTATTTGTGTATAAGCCATGGCCAAAGCGGTATGGGCCTTTTCGTATTCCTCATCTGTCAGATTTACATTCCTTAAAACAGACTCTAAGGTTTCAATGGCCAGTTTTTCATTTTGTAATCGAATATGTGCCTTTGCTTTCCATATTTTAGTTTCTCGATATAGATTCGCATTCGGGTAATTTTCGATGCCAAAAGTAAAGGCTTCTAAAGCAGGAATAAATCGCTGTAAATAATACCTCGACTTCCCAAGTAAAAGATAGGCCTCATCAATTTGATTGTTTTTTTCAAAACCATCGATCACCATCGAATGTTTTTGAACCGTCTTAACTGCTTTTTCTTCAGCCTTTTCAAAACCTTGTGCTTCAGTTTCATTATTAGCACCCTGGCCGGGTAAAGGAATGATCTCTTCCTCAATTTTTAAGGGTTCAATCGGTAGTCTTTCCCAAAAGTTGTCTTCGTATTGGGCATCAAGCTGCGATTTGGCTTCGTCAAAAGCAATGTTTCCATTGTATAAAATATTATACTTAGCCGTTACTGAATGGCTCGTTCTGTTTACCCAGCTATCCTTTTTTGTCGAACAACTTATGGCGAGTAATATGGAGATACTACCAAATAAAAAACGGTCAATGTATTTTTTCAAAATGTTAGCCTTGGCTTGTATTTATACTTGATAACGACGGGGGTGGGGTAAAAGTACAAATTAATCATAAATCTTCCATCTAAACTAGGACGATTAACAATTCCCTGAATAGAAATGCCATCTGTTGCATCTTGAATAATTGGTAAATTGTTTAAAGGCCCTTCCGAGATTAGGAAGCAAAGAACTGCTCAAGTTCTTTCAATGTTTCTTTGGAAGTCTTTAGGTCATTAATAATTTCTCCTTTACTCAATACGACTATTCGCTCACAAACTTCAGTAATATGGCCAAGGTCATGACTCGAAATCAAGAGGGTAGAACTGGTTTCTTCGTTGATTTTTTTTAAGGTTTCTTTCAATCTGATTTGAGTACTCGGATCGAGATTTGCAAAGGGCTCGTCGAGAATGACAACTTCAGGCTGACCAATCAAAGCAGCTACGATTCCTGCTTTTTTTTGGTTGCCCTTTGAAAGATCACGCAAGTATTTTTTCTGACCCAGAATTTCACCGTTGAAAAGCTCTTCGAACTGACTTAAAAAAGAAGACAGGTCAACGTTGTTTACATTTCTCAATCTGGCAATAAAATCGAAATACTCTTCTGGTGTTAAATAACCTATTAAAAAACTCTCATCAATAAAAGCTGAGGTAAAAGGTTTCCAGTCTTCACTGGTATTAACCTGAATATCGTTATTGATCACTTTTCCCGTAGTTGGCTTGATCAGATCGAGAATCAAATTGAAATAAGTGGTTTTACCGGCTCCGTTATTTCCGACCAGCCCAAAGGATTGTCCTTTCGGAATTTCAAGTTTTTCAATGGCAAGCACTGTTTTGTCACCGTATTTTTTGGAAAGATCTATTGCGTTTATCATAATTATTAGTTGTCTTGGTCAAAGGCGCTGACCATTATATGTTTGTTATCTATATATTTTTTGGTGATGAACTTCATCAATTTTTCATGAAAAAGAAAACCGAGTATCCCCAGGAACATTAATATGCCCACTCCTGTTTGAAAATTAATGAGTTTATATCCCAAATAAAAGAAGCCAATGGGTATAAGTAAAAGAGGTATGCTGACCAGCCATTGAACGGCCCCTGTGCCCTGGTAGTTAAAAGCGGCTCTTTCACTTAGATTGATTTTTTTTCGATTAAAGGTTCCGGCATATAAAAGGACATGTGTATTGATGCCAACATTATAGATCATGGCAGCAAAATGAATCACTAAGATCTTCCATCCAAAATATACATATGGAATACTTAACAGGAACATTAAAAAAGCACTACTTGCCATCAGCAAATATTTGGATTGCAGGTAGTCTTTGTAGGGAATATTTTGACTCATGAGCAATTTGTAATATCCACTATCCCAGGCCGGAATAAATTGGCCAAAATTGATCAAAAAGATTCCTGTTACAAATATTCCAACAAATACATACATGGCAGGCATATCCTGATATACCGGATTTGGATAAAATATTAATCCATAAAACAAGCCGATCAAAACTATGAATACAGAAGATCGGGGTCTTTTATTTCTCCAAAGCATTTTTAAGTCGAGCTGTAGAAAAGGTGCGCTTTTACCAAATCTGTTGGTCCATGAAAGATCAGAAGCATTGGCCTCATTTACCTTTGATTTTAAGGATTCATCGAGGTAGAGCTGGTTTTTGAGCATTTTAAAATTGATGGCATATAACAGTGCAAGTATTCCAATGGGCAGGAGTAAATAGAAGCTATTTGAAATAATCCATTTTACTCCTTGGAAAAGGTAGCTGTCTAATGTCAGTATATCATAATGATTCAATAAATAAAGGACGGTTACCAATGATAAAATAGGTAGCATCGCCAGGTCTGAGGCTGAAGACTTACTTTCAATGATGAAATTCAGAAAGTTGATTATTTGGGTCGCTAAGTATAACAGCAGCATCCAGTTGATGACGTGCATGCTGTCATAGCCATGGTAAAGCAAGGTTGCTCCAAACGGAATTACCGTAAACAGGGGAAGAAAATTAAAAAAGGATAATACAGATTTCCCTAAAACATAATGAACTATTTTATTCTTTTTAACAGGCAGGGTCAAAAGTGGTTTGATGGTCATTACAGGAAGTTTCTGGAAAAAGAATCGCATCAGTAAATCAGCAAGAAACCAGAAGAAAATGAATTTATTTACCGTGTCAAATGGGTCAGCATCAGGCATTTTTTCCTTTAGAATCGGATAGAGGGAAATTCCTAATCCTAAAAAAACGAGGATAAAATAAAGGGCAATAAAAACAAGAAAGATGTTAAGAACAACGCTTTTTTGCCAATAGGAAGATCGAATGAATTGTTTCCATTCGAGTCTGATAAAATCGGATACCATGGGGAAATAGTTTGATTAATTGGTATCACGAATTTAAAATATGTTACACAATAATCAGCAATTAATACTCAAAATTTCCGTGAGGCCCTTTGATACTTAGTTTTTTTGAATCAGATTTTTCTACACGACCTATAATCTGAGCATCAACTCCAAACGAAGTAGAAATGGCAATCAGGTCTTCTGCAATTTCTGCAGGTACGTAAAGTTCCATTCTATGGCCACAATTAAATACCTGATACATTTCTTTCCAATCGGTGTTTGATTGCTCCTGAATTAATTTGAAAAGAGGAGGTACCTCAAATAAATTATCTTTTATGATATGCAGGTTTTCAACAAAGTGAAGTATTTTAGTTTGAGCTCCACCACTACAGTGAACCATACCGTGGATGTTTTGCCTGTGTTTTTCAAGCATTTTTATGATTATCGGGGCATAGGTTCTGGTAGGAGAAAGTACTAATTTTCCCGCATCAACAGGGACACCTTCAATTTTATCGGTCAGTTTAATCTTACCTGAATACACCAGGTCAGCAGGTACATCAGCGTCGAAACTTTCAGGATACTTTTTGGCCAGGTAATTGTCAAAAACATCGTGACGTGCACTTGTCAGGCCATTGCTTCCCATCCCTCCGTTATAAGCTGTCTCATAAGATGCCTGTCCGGAGGAAGATAAACCAACAATCACATCACCTTCCTCAATATTGGCATTGTCAATGACATCTTCACGTTTCATCCTTGCAGTGACCGTTGAATCCACAATAATGGTTCTCACCAGGTCACCAACATCAGCAGTCTCACCTCCTGTAGAATGAATTTTCACACCAAACCCTTCCAGTTCTGACAGTAATTCCTCAGTTCCGTTAATGATGGCTGAGATCACTTCTCCCGGGATCAGATTTTTATTCCTTCCTATGGTTGAAGACAGAATAATATTGTCAGTGGCACCAACACAAAGTAAATCATCTATATTCATGATGAGTGCATCTTGTGCAATTCCTTTCCAAACAGAAATGTCTCCGGTTTCTTTCCAGTACATATAGGCCAAAGATGACTTTGTACCCGCCCCATCTGCATGCATGACCAAGCAATAAGCTTCATCCTGTGTAAGATAATCCGGAACGATTTTACAAAACGCTTTAGGAAACAAGCCTTTGTTTACATTCTTTATTGCTTTATGAACATCTTCTTTTTGAGCTGAAACTCCTCTGAGGCTGTATCTGTTATCACTGGTACTCATGATTTCTTCTTTTTGTTCAATAAATATAAATACTTCTTGTTGTAATCAATGATGGCCTTGCCTTTAATCAATATGTCAGCACCAATAATACCATTGACAGGTTTGGCTTCCTGTTTTTCCAAAGCCTTGTTTATATGACTAAGGTCGATCAAAATTAGAGAGAGCTTTTTCAGATTGAACTTTCCAAGGCTGATTTCATTTTTACTCGATATCAAGGTGTCAATTTCACTTGGTCCTGCGCCACTGGCTTTGTGTTCAGATTCCTCTGATATAAGCTTGAAAAAGTCTATTTCTTCTGTTCCAACACAAGACTTTGACGCCCCGGTATCTAAAATAAAACTACCTTTAACACCGTTGATTTTGGCTTTGATCTCAAAATGATCTGTAATGGTCTTCTTTAATTTGACCCTCACATATCCTTGTTCAAATAAAAAATCTTTAAGATCCTGCATACTTAAACAACCGATTTAAACTGATCCAGGAATCTGATATCATTTTCATAGAACATTCTGATATCCGGTATTTGATATAATAACATGGCGATACGTTCAATTCCCATCCCAAAGGCATATCCAGTATATTTTTCAGAATCAATATTGGCATTCTTCAATACATTTGGATCAACCATTCCACAGCCCATAATCTCTAGCCATCCGGTTCCTTTAGTGATCTTATAATCTGTTTCAGTTTCAAGACCCCAATAGATATCTACCTCTGCACTCGGCTCCGTAAAAGGGAAATACGACGGTCTTAATCGAATCTTTGATTTGCCGAACATCTCTTTGGTGAAATAGAGTAGCGTCTGCTTTAAATCTGCAAAAGAAACATCGGTGTCAATATATAGGCCTTCAATTTGATGAAAAATACAATGAGACCTTGCTGAAATATCTTCATTTCTAAATACTCTCCCAGGAGATATGGTTCTGATGGGTGGCTTATTATTCTCCATATAGCGAACCTGTACCGAAGATGTGTGGGTTCTCAATAGGATGTCTGGATCCTGCTCAATGAAGAAGGTATCCTGCATATCTCTGGCCGGATGATACTCTGGTAAATTCAAGGCGGTAAAGTTGTGCCAGTCGTCTTCAATTTCAGGTCCTTCAGAAACGTTAAATCCTATGCGTGAAAAAACATCAATAATCTGATTCTTTACGATTGAAATTGGATGTCTTGCGCCTAATTCAATCTGCTCTCCCGGACGTGTTAAGTCGCCGTAGATCTTTTCATTACTTCCTGAACCTTCGAGTTCTTTTTTGAGTTCATTTATTTTTTCTGAGGCAGCATTACGCAATTGATTTAAAGATTGACCTATTTCTTTTTTCAAAGCAGGTTCAACTTCTTTAAATTCTGAAAACAGCTGTTTAAGGAGTCCTTTGCTGCCTAAATATTTAATTCTAAATGCTTCGATTTTCTCAGCGCTATCCGATCTAAAATCTTGGATATCATTTAAATGCTCATCAATTTTGTTCTTCATTCGGTCGCATAAATTTAGATGGCAAATTTACATTTTTTTGTGGGAAACTAGATTTATTATGGGCAAATTTTATGTCCTGCTATCTGTTGTTGAATGGCATTTAAATTTGCTGAAAATAAGTAGAAATAAATAAGCTAATCAGTAGTTGGTTATTGGGAATTTAATTATTTTTGCTATGAAAAAATCATATTTTAATAATTTAACCCATATAAAATTATGAAGTCAAAAATTGATGCCTTTATGAAAGAAATAGAGGAGCGTAATGGACATGAGCCAGAATTCATGCAAGCAGTGCAGGAAGTTGCTGAAACTGTGATTCCATATATTATTACTCAAGATATTTATCATGGCAAGAATATTTTAATGCGTATGGTAGAACCTGAAAGAGCTGTAACCTTTCGTGTCGCCTGGGTAGACGACAAGGGAGAGATCTGTGTAAACCGCGGTTATCGTATTCAAATGAATTCTGCGATCGGACCTTATAAAGGAGGTCTGCGTTTTCATCCAACGGTAAATATGAGTATTTTAAAGTTTTTGGCCTTTGAGCAGGTCTTCAAAAATAGTTTGACAACATTGCCAATGGGTGGAGGAAAAGGAGGTTCTGACTTTGACCCAAAAGGGAAGTCAGACAATGAAATCATGAGGTTTTGCCAGAGTTTTATGACTGAACTTTACCGCCATATAGGGCCAAACACAGATGTGCCTGCCGGAGATATCGGGGTTGGCGGAAGAGAGATCGGATATTTGTATGGGATGTATAAAAGATTGAAGAATGAGTTTACAGGTGTGTTAACCGGAAAAGGAATGTCTTGGGGTGGATCGCTGATCAGACCTGAGGCTACTGGCTATGGAACTGTCTATTTTGCTGATAGCATGTTGAAAACAAAAAATGATTCCATGGAAGGAAAAACAGTTCTTGTTTCAGGCTCTGGTAATGTAGCTCAATACGCTACTGAAAAAGCGACTCAATTGGGAGCTAAGGTGGTGACTTTATCGGATTCTTCGGGTTATATTCATGATGCAGACGGAATCGATGCCGAGAAACTGGCTTTCGTTATGGAGCTTAAAAATGTTAGAAGAGGTCGAATTAATGAGTATGTAAAGCAATATCCATCTGCCAAATTTATTGCCGGCAAAACACCTTGGCATGAGAAATGTGATGTTGCTCTGCCATGCGCAACACAAAATGAATTGAATGGTGATGATGCGCAAGCCTTGCTGGCAAATGGTTGTTTTGTTGTAAGTGAAGGCGCAAATATGCCTTCAAACCTCGATGCAGTTCACGCCTTTATTGATGCAAAAATTTTATATGCTCCAGGAAAAGCTTCAAATGCTGGAGGTGTAGCAACCTCAGGTCTTGAGATGAGTCAAAACTCCTTAAGATTGAACTGGACAAGAGAAGAAGTCGATGGTAAATTAAAGGAAATTATGACCAATATTCATGACTCTTGTATCAAATATGGTAAAGATGAAAATGGCTATATCGATTACGTAAAAGGTGCCAATATCGCTGGTTTTGTGAAGGTGGCTGATGCTATGCTCGCACAGGGTGTGGTTTAAATGAACCGTTTATAAATAAAAAAACCTTTCATCATTGATGAAAGGTTTTTTTATGAAATAGTTTGCTTTATTATTTAGCGTTTTTCATATAAGCCGCTAATGCTTCAAGTTCTTCTTGCTTTAAATCCTTAACAAAACCATCAAGATTAGCCTTCATAATAGCTACCTGTCCTGGGTCGGTATCTACAATGGCTTCTTTCTCACCTTTTAAGAAAGCTACCAAACTTGCATTATTTTCTTCATATACTTTTACGATATCTTTTACAGATGGACCGACAATTTTGGCATCCAATTGATGACAGGAAACACAGGTCTTGTCTGTGAAAAGTTTTTCTCCAAGCGCAATTACATCATCTCCAGCTGCTGCTTTAGGAGCTTCTTTAACTTCCTCTTTTTTCGGTGATTCAATTTCTTTTTTAACTTCTTCTTTTTTCGTTTCTCCACAACTTACAATTGTCAAAGAAAAGATAGCAAATACGAAAAGTATTTTTTTCATGATAAATAATTTAGTGGTTAAATTAATACTACAAATTTATCACAAAAAAGATGAAATTGGGCATCAAACTCAAGATTATTAAGCTTAATTATTCTTATGCCTTACTAAGGATAAAAAGTGTTAAATTTACGCCCATAATAAAAAGATGATGATTGAAAAATTAAGGATAGTAAAACAACGATTTGATGAAGTTTCTGATCTGATCATTCAACCGGATGTGATTACAGATCAAAAGCGCTATGTCAAGTTGAATAAAGAATATAAGGATCTTAAAAAGATTGTAGATAGGGGCGAGGAATACCAAGGGGCCTTGGCAAATGTAGAGGAAGCGAATGAGATCATTTCTGATGGTTCTGATGATGAAATGGTAGAGATGGCCAAAATGCAGTTGGAAGAGGCTAATGAAGCTATTGATCGCTTGGAAGAAGAGATCAAGTTCTTATTGATACCAAAGGATCCTGAAGATGCTAAAAATGTGATCGTTGAGATCAGAGCGGGAACTGGTGGTGATGAGGCGAGTATTTTTGCCGGTGATTTGTACAGGATGTACACCAAGTTTGCTTCTGACAAAGGTTGGAAGGTCGAATTGGAAGACTTAAGTGAGGGAACTTCGGGAGGATTTAAAGAGATTATTTTTAGTATTAGCGGTGAGGATGTGTACGGTACCATGAAATTTGAGTCGGGGGTGCACCGGGTACAGCGAGTTCCTCAGACAGAAACCCAGGGAAGAGTTCATACGTCGGCAGCAACGGTTATGGTGCTTCCTGAGGCGGAGGAATTCGATATTGATTTGAAAATGAGCGATGTCAGGGTTGATTATTTTTGTGCTTCAGGACCTGGAGGACAATCTGTAAACACGACGTATTCTGCCGTGAGGCTTACCCATGTACCTTCAGGTATTGTGGCTCAGTGTCAGGATCAGAAATCACAACATAAGAATAAAGACAAAGCGTTTAAGGTACTTCGAACCAGAATTTATGAGGTTGAATTGGAAAAGAAACTTCAGGAAGACTCTGCGAAAAGAAAAACCTTAGTAGCGAGTGGTGATCGATCGGCGAAAATTCGAACCTATAATTATCCTCAGGGCAGGGTGACCGAGCATAGAATTGGTTTAACACTGTACGATTTAAGTAATGTGATCAATGGAGATCTCAATAAGATTATTGAAGAATTAAAACTTGAGGAGAATGCCGAAAAGTTAAAAGCTTCTGAAGGAGATTTTTAGAAAAGTTGTTTTTAAAAATAACAGGGCTTAAAATAGGCGTATAAAAAAACCTGAGGTTCTCCTCAGGTTTTTTTATATAAGCAAGAATTAATTTTTTATTTTACTTTATCTACAATTGCTTTGAAAGCCTCTGGGTTATTCATTGCAAGGTCGGCAAGAACTTTTCTGTTCAAATCGATATTGTTTGCTTTAACTTTACCCATGAATTGTGAATAAGACAAACCGTGTTCTCTAGCTCCTGCATTAATACGCTGGATCCATAGTCCACGAAAGTTTCTTTTGTTTTGTTTTCTGTCGCGGTATGCATAAAGCATCGCTTTTTCAACTGCATTCTTTGCAACTGTATATACATTTTTACGACTTCCAAAGTATCCTTTGGCTTGTTTTAAAATCTTTTTTCTACGAGCTCTTTTGGCTACTGAATTTACTGATCTTGGCATGTTTTAAATTTTTTTTGTGTCAGGCAGATTTAAAATCGTTTTGTTGGCACTAACACATGGTTTATAATTAATTACCTCTAACCTCTAGGGTTTATTTTAACGTTAATTGTTGCTTGATGTTTGCTACGTCGGCTTTATGAACCAAACCTGCATGTGTCAGCTTTAATTTACGCTTCTTGCTTTTTTTGGTCAAAATATGACTTTTGAAAGCGTGTTTTCTTTTAATCTTACCAGTTCCCGTTAGTTTAAAACGTTTCTTAGCACTGGATTTAGTCTTCATTTTAGGCATCTTCTTCCTATTTTATAACTTGCTTATACTATTTATTTCCTACTCTTTATTTCTTCTTCTTAGAAGCAATGAACATTGTCATTCTTTTACCTTCCAGTCTCGGCATTTGCTCAACTGTACCGTAATCTTCTAATTCCTGAGCTAATCTTAACAATAAAATTTGCCCCTGATCTTTAAATACAATAGATCTTCCCTTAAAGAAAACATAAGCCTTTAATTTGGCACCGCTTTCTAAAAATTTGATTGCGTGTTTCTTTTTAAATTCAAAATCGTGTTCATCGGTATTCGGACCGAATCGTATTTCTTTGACAACAACTTTAGTAGCTTTCGATTTTAAAGCTTTTTCGCGTTTTTTCTGTTCATAAAGAAACTTTTTGTACTCTATGATCTTACAAACCGGAGGCTTTGCTTTTGGAGATATCTCGACCAAATCAAGATCAAGTTCATTGGCTATTTCTCTGGCTTTTCTTGTTGGGTAGATACCAGTTTCAACGTTGTCCCCGACAAGTCTTACTTCCGGGGCATCAATTTTGTGATTTATCTTGTGTAAATCTTCTTTAATAATTCTCCAAGGCTTTCTTGCTCCTCTGTTTCTTCTAATTGCTATAGCTCTAAAATTTTTAAATCTCTACAGATTTGTTATACTTAAAATTGCTCTAATGTCTTATCAATTTCGCTTTGAATGATTCCTGCAAATTCTTCTATTGAAAAAGTTCCTAAATCACCTTCACTATGTTTTCTCACTGACACGGTTCCTTCTTTCTCTTCATTTTCTCCTATGATCAACATAAAAGGAATCTTACCGATCTCCGCATCTCTAATTTTTCTCCCAACTTTTTCATTGCGGTTGTCAACGAGGGCGCGAATTTCGGAATTTTCTAGCAAATGTAAAACTTTTTTGGTATAATTCTCGTATTTCTCGCTGATTGGCAGTAAAATAACTTGTTCAGGAGTCAGCCAAAGTGGAAAATTACCTCCTGTATGCTCAATTAAGATAGCAATAAATCGTTCCATAGAACCAAAAGGTGCGCGATGGATCATTACCGGCCTGTGTAATTGGTTGTCTGAACCTTTGTATGTCAGGTCAAATCGTTCAGGTAAATTATAGTCTACCTGAATGGTTCCAAGCTGCCAGCTTCTTCCTAAAACATCCTTGACCATAAAGTCAAGTTTAGGACCATAGAAAGCAGCTTCACCATATTCGATAACAGTTTTTAGGTTTTTCTCTTTGGCAGATTGCATGATCGCATTCTCAGCCTTCTCCCAGTTCTCGTCACTTCCTATATATTTTTCTTTATTGTCTGGATCTCGCAATGATATCTGAGTAGTAAAATCTTTAAATCCAAGGGCGCTAAATACATAAAGAACAATATCGATTACGGCGTTAAATTCTTCAATCAATTGATCTGGTGTACAGAATATGTGCGCATCATCCTGCGTAAATCCTCTTACCCTTGTTAGTCCGTGTAATTCTCCGCTTTGCTCATATCTATACACCGTGCCAAATTCAGCAAAACGTTTAGGCAGGTCTTTATACGAATATGGTTTTGTATTAAAAATTTCACAGTGGTGTGGACAATTCATCGGTTTTAAGAGAAATTCTTCATTGTCTTTAGGTGTATGGATGGGCTGAAAGCTGTCCTCACCATATTTGGCATAATGACCAGAAGTAACATAAAGTTCTTTTTGACCAATATGTGGGCTGATCACCATTTCGTAACCGGCTTTTTTCTGAGCCTTTTTCAAAAAGTTCTCCAGTCTTTCTCTAAGAGCAGCTCCTTTTGGTAACCACAGAGGAAGTCCTTGTCCTACTTTTGTCGAAAAGGTAAACAATTCTAGTTCCTTCCCTAGTTTTCTATGATCTCTCTTTTTGGCTTCTTCCAATAGTGCCAAATACTCTTTAAGCTCCTTTTGTTTTGGAAATGAAATGCCATAGACCCTGGTGAGCTGAGGCTTGTTCTCATCACCTCTCCAGTAGGCACCTGCCACACTCATTATTTTTACGGCCTTGATGATTCCGGTATTAGGAACATGTCCTCCACGGCATAAATCGGTGAAATCACTGTGATCACAAAAAGTAATGTCTCCGTCAGTTAAATTTTCTATCAATTCAACTTTAAATTCATTTCCCTGCTCCTTATACAAAGACAAAGCATCTGTCTTAGAAACCGATCTCATTTCGAATTCGAACTTCTGTCTGGCAAATTCAAGCATTTTATCTTCGATCTTTTTAAAGTCGTTTTCAGAGATTACTTCCTTTCCAAAATCAACATCATAATAGAACCCGTTCTCAATAGCCGGACCTATCGTAAGTTTGGCTTCAGGATAAAAATTCAGAATCGCCTGAGCCAACAGGTGAGCAGATGAATGCCAAAAGGCTTTTTTTCCTTCCGGATTGTTCCATGTGAATAAAGTCAAATGGCCATCAGTGGTCAATGGGGTTTTAGTTTCGACCGTGTCCTCGTTGAATTTGGCAGAAATCACGTTTCTGGCCAATCCTTCGCTGATACTTCTCGCAACATCCATTGGAGTAGAATTTTTCTCAAACTCCTTAATACTCCCATCTGGTAAGGTAATCTTTATCATATGCTCAATTATAAGTGGGCAAAGATACATATCAAATATGAAATAAGGAATAGATTGAGTGGTTTCTTGGGGCAATTTTTAAATATAAGAATGTGGGTATATATATAATAGGTGTAGCTTCAGATTTTTCTAAATAACAATCTCAAAATGCTCTTAAAAAAAATTAATTTTTTTGATTCAGAAACGACGGGTTATCAGCATGTTGCAAAAGATGGGAAAAAATTAACAAAAAAAGTGAAGAAATAATTAGGTTGGTATTTATAATTGGTTGTATTTTTGCAGCCGCTTAAAAACAGTAACAGTGTTGTTTTCAAAGCGAAGTTCAAGTTGAAATAGAGTCTTTAGGATCCATTAAAAAAATATTTAATTTTTTATTTGGTGGAAAGGAAAAAAGGTTTTAGTTTTGCACCCGCTTTCAGAGGGTAGATTGAATTTGAAGTAGGGAAGAGAGCGAGAGAAAGAATTTTAGTTCATTGAAAATATTGAAGATTGA
>CAYQPI010000289.1:0-5401 GCA_964419405.1 uncultured Flavobacteriaceae bacterium | reverse complement strand
GGCAATACCTCTGAATAAGCAGGTACCAACAACACATCATCGTAGGTAAGTCCTTCAAGCAAAATTTTGGGAGTAGTCATAGAACGCAATTAGAAATTAATTGCGTGCAAATTTACGACTTTAAATTGGATAGAAAAAACCGAAGCTCATTTAAAGTGAAATTGTCGTCTAAACCTTCTTTTTGTTCGGAAAAATGCAGTTTTTAATAATCAGCAAGCTCATCCATAAAATAGATATGACCATTAAACCGCCAGAAATCATAATAATATACTTGAACCATATCAACCCTGTCCATAAAAGATATATTCCTCCAAAAGTTAAAATCAAAGAAATAAAAGGTTCAAACATTAAAAACCCTTTGACTGATGATTTCTCATTGGTAGTATACACTAACACACCCAATACGAAGAAAATAAGAGACAAGGAAAGCACATGGTTATGAACCAAGGTGAGTACCTCTTGTTCTGATTTCTTAAAATGCATGATCTCTGCATCTTCATCGTCTTCATTGCCCAGATAATTCTCCTCAATACCCGTTGAGTTCATGGAAGTGGTTACTCTGACAAAATTAAACCCAGTAAAAAAACCAATATTCAAAATGATCACAAAGCACACAACAAACAGTCGAAACTGTAAAGACATAGACCTTAATGCACCGCTTAGCCCCATGTCAAAAAATTATAAAGGTAATTTTGAAAGGTCCTTAAGAAGATCATTAACTTCTTTACACATGGAAACGGCCGAAATCGTCGCTCCTGAGATTCCTATAATATCATCACCATACTCCAAAGTTGAAGCCCTGTCGGCTCCATCAAATTGACGCAACCACCTTTTGCTGGTAATTTCACCACCATAATCTTCTCGATAAGCAAGAATCTTAATTTTCTTAATAATAAGTGCCTGATCAAAAATCACGACGTAATCAAAAACATCTGCTTTGCTTGGTGCCTTCCCAAAATAAAAATAACCCAGGTGCTCTTCATCAATCTGTATCTGAAAAAAACTGTCAGGATCAAAATCTTTACTCATCTGGTCGAGGATGGCCTGATCAATTGGTACAGGAATCTTCTCATATGCCTTAATATCAAAGACAGCAAATACCTCTTTGTCGATCTTCTTGAGGTAATTCTTAGGAATCTCAGCCTTCAAGTACGGCATCAAAAATAAAGATATGTAGAGCAGTATTTTCATATAAATGGCCCTTTTTAACCTTGTGGTTAAAAAGGGCAAAGATAGTATTTTTAGAACATCACACCGACGCCCGCATTAAACATATTTAATCTGGTGCTGTTTTCTACAGCATCTGTTCTCCATTGATAGTCTGCTTTAACAACAACTCCGGGGGCAATTTTAAAATCACAACCAAAGGTGATATCCTGACGATCATAGGCATCATTCTTCTCTAGATCTCCTGCAGTAGCCGCATGTGTATTATAGGTTTCATACCTTGAAAACAAGAATAATTGCTTTGATGTTTTCTTACTGATCAAAGGCATAAAGTCATAAGCTGCCTCAATATAAAACCCATCCATTTTAGATCCCAGGTCACTTCCTGTAAGGTTATTATAATCCTCTGTATCTGACAGACTCGAATAAATATATTGTCCTCTTAAATCAAGATTTTTAAATTTATAAGAGGCATTCAAACCCAGCATTGAAACTCCTACTGTTGAGCCTTCCACAGATGGGTCATCAGACTGTGTCTCACCAAAATATCCTGCCAATCCTACTTTTAATCCTAAAATTCCATAATAATCGAATTTTACAGAAAGGTTTGGATTGTGGATGACCGATTCTGCACCTTTCTGACGTCCTTTTCTCAGTCCGTCAATACCTCTTAAAGTCCCTTCTCCGTCCTTATAGGAAATAAAACCATTAAATATATACGCCTGATACCTCAAGGACAAGTTCTGCAAATTACCAGTGGCTCCTACACCAAGTTCTCTCCAGGTTGTAGGTACAACATAATTATCAAGACCAGGTCGCTCAACCCCATAAAAAACCGGAGGTTCATGATATTCATTCACGTAACCCATTGGTACCAGCATTAAACCACCACGAAGGTTAAATGCCGTATTAAAGCTGTAGTTGACAAAAGCCTGCTCTACATATACCTCCTTCACATGTTCAAACTCAATTTCAGTTAAAAAACTAACCTTATCACTGAACTTGTAACCGAACAACATCACCAGTCTGTGAACATCCAGCTTTCCTGGTGCTGAGCCGTCAGGTTCATTATAATCTATTTGTGCGTACCCCCCTATGGTAAGCTTGCTAGGGTTATTATACCCCAATCTGTTTACAACCCTTAGTGAATCTTGTTTCGTATCCTGCTGGGCATAAGTTACTAATGATAACATCGCAAAAGCAACTACAATTTTGAATCTCATTCGATTAAATTTAACTTATTCTTATTTAGATTAATTATAAATTAGATATATCTTCGGCAAATGTAAACGTAAATATTCAACTGACAAAGGCTTATTTAGAATAATTTTAAATAACATGACAAATATCATATTTATTGGGGGTTTTAAAGGACAAACCTCCTACAAAACAGTATCTTTATCAGATGTCTTTCAGCTCTAAAATCCTCATTATAATTCAGTTCTTTTGCCTCGGTTTTCTATTATTAAGACTTAACATACCCACACTGGGCTTCTTCATATTTTTTCAAATTCTTGGCATCGGTTTGTCCCTTTGGTCGGTAGTGGTCATGGGCATTGGAAGGTTTAATATTCAACCTGAGCTAAAAGACAGTTCCTTATTGATAAGAAAAGGACCTTATAAACTAATTAGAAACCCCATGTATACCGGTTTGATCCTTTTTTTTGGTGTGTCTGTGTACAAGGCACTAAACTTATGGAATCTACTCATATTTATGCTTCTTGTGCTGGTCTTGTTGTTAAAAATTCAAATGGAGGAAAAGTATCTGGAGGAGCGATTTGGCGATCAATACCTTGCCT
Source organism: uncultured Flavobacteriaceae bacterium (assembly GCA_964419405.1). GTDB lineage: Bacteria > Bacteroidota > Bacteroidia > Flavobacteriales > Flavobacteriaceae > Lutimonas. The sequence continues at coordinate 2,435 of CAYQPI010000289.1, read as the reverse complement.
ATAAAAAACGAACAAAGCGATTGATTCCATATTTGTTTTAGTAGTTAGATTCTTATGAAATGTCTTGAAAAATTAATCAGATTCTTCATAACAGCATTCTAGAGCAAAAAACAAGGATCACTATTTTCAACAATGGTGAAATGAGCTTTCTTAACATCAAAATTATTCTCTCATTTTTTAAACAGGTGATAACTTGCCGCTATTTTTGAGATTCATTATATTTGCCTCCATAAAAAATTCAATATGAAAAACATTTACACTTTATTGATCGTAGCTGCTTTGTTCATGACCTTCAGTCAAGCGATAGTAGCACAAGAAAATCACGGAAATGCGTTGAACTTGTTTGTAAAGTTCGGTGAAAATTCAAGTATTTCGGGTAACTATGAATTTCAGGTCCATCCTGACATTACAGTTTCTCCTGAAGCCAGAATCTGGTTTGGAGGGAAAAACACTTTAGCTGTTGGTGCCAGAGGTGATTATTACTTTGACAGAATCTTTAAATTAGCTGAACCTTGGGATATCTGGGGTGGTGTTGATGCAGGATTTGTGTTGGCCGGTGATGATGACAAAGATGGCTTCGGAATCAACATCCACGCTGGTGGTGAATACAAATTCAACGATATGTGGGGTTTGATTCTTGAAATTGGTGGAGGAACAACAGCTTCCGGAGGAATCGGCGTTGGTATCCATTTCTAAAAAAAATAATACAAGAATTAAAAAAAGCCATGAGAAATCCTCATGGCTTTTTTTTATTCTTTCTAGAATAAAATTATTAAGTTTGACGCTCACTTTAAAGCATTGTTATGCATATTTTAGGTATTGATATAGGAGGAACTGGTATAAAAGGAGGTATCGTAGATACGACTACCGGTGAAATGATCACAGAAAAATTCAGACTCCCTACCCCACGCCCTGCCCTGCCTAAGGAAGTTGCTAAAACAGTACATGAAATAGTCGATCACTTCAACTGGAAAGGAGAAGTTGGCGCTGGTTTTCCTACCCCACTCTTTCATGGGAAATGTCTAAGTGGTGGAAACCTACACCCTGACTGGAAAGGTGTGCAGGCCGATGAATTGTTTAAAGAAGTTACCGGACTGGAATTTACAGTCATTAATGATGCTGATGCCGCAGCAGAAGCTGAAATGCATTTCGGTGCCGGAAAAGGGAAAGATGGCTTGGTAGCTGTCATTACCCTCGGAACAGGCATCGGATCAGGTTTGTTCTACAATGGTGTTTTAATTCCAAATTCTGAATTGGGTCATGTCAGTTATAAGGGTGAGGCCTTTGAAAAATATGCGGCAGATTCTATTCGTAAAAAAGAAGACCTGAGTTATTCAAAATGGGGCAAACGTTTAAATAAATATTTCCAACATATTGAATTGATCTTATCTCCAGACCTATTCATTATAGGCGGTGGTGCCAGCAAAAAGATGCATAAATTTGAGGATCAGATCAATATCCGCACGAGAATGATTCCTGCTCAAAACAAAAACGAGGCCGGTATTATAGGAGCGGCCGTTGGAGCCTTCGATGAAGTAGGTTAATATCGATCCTTTTATCCGAACACATGCATAGCCTCATTATAGGCCACTTCAAAACGTAACGGGTTCATCCCGGTCGTAACTTTTCGACTTGTAAAAAAAGACAACAATTTTTCTGTAGGCATATTACCAGTCAATTCATCTTTTGCCATAGGGCAGCCACCAAAGCCCTTGATAGCCCCGTCAAAGCGATGGCAGCCTGCATCAAATGCTGCCGACACCTTTTCATGCCAGGAATCAGGATGTGTATGCATATGTGCCCCAAATTCAATATCGGGATACATCGGAATTAAATGCTCAAACAAATAACTGATGGTTCTTCCATCGGCTACCCCAACAGTATCTGATAAGGATAGAATTTTTACACCCAGCCGGGCCAGCGTCTCGGTCCAGCTCCCTACGATATCATAGTTCCACGGATCTCCGTATGGATTTCCAAAACCCATAGAAAGGTAGGCCACTACTTCTTTGTTATGTACATTGGCCAAGGCCAAAATACCCTCGAGTGTATCCAGTGACTGGGCAATTGTTTTACCCGTGTTTCTCATTTGAAAATTTTCAGAAATGGAGAACGGAAAGCCTAAATACTGTATTTGCTCAAATGCACAGGCATCTCTGGCGCCTCTTACATTGGCTACAATGGCCAGTAGTTTAGACCTTGAACTCTCTAAGTCAAGTAAAGATAAAACCTCTGCTGTATCCCTCATTTGAGGAATGGCCTTGGGTGATACAAAACTGCCAAAATCGATTGTGTCAAAGCCTACTTTGAGCAAGGCATTGATATACCTGGCCTTATCCTCACTGGGAATAAAGTGGCTTTTGATACCCTGCATGGCATCTCTCGGACATTCAATAATCTTGACCTGGCTCATTCATCCAAATATATAGAATAAT
>CAYQPI010000288.1:0-8860 GCA_964419405.1 uncultured Flavobacteriaceae bacterium | reverse complement strand
TTCTTCCTCATGATCTTCATCTTCGTGATCTTCCTCCTCATGATGTTCTTCAATTTCATAACTGTCCGTTTGAAGGTTTCTGTGATCATAACGTATACCTCCTTGCAATGAATTCTTTTCATTGATTTCAAAGGTACTTGTTGCTAGGAACCCTATATCGTTTATTCGGGCATCAGGAATTAAAATTTCTTCTCCATAATTTTTGTTATCCTGAAACATACCCTGCACACCGGCTATAGTTTCAAATCGACCTTTTTTTGCAAAATTGTATTTAAGATCATAGGACAATGTTTTAAGATTCATATCAAGGGCAGCTTCGTCATGGTGTTCTTCATCATGTTCTTCATCATGGTCCTCCTCTTCATGTTCCTCCTCCTCATGTTCGTCATCGTGCCCGTGCTCATCTTCAAATTCTTTACGGTTATTGACGATATAGCCTATATTAAAATCAATTTTTGAATCATTTTTTAAATAGAAATGATTGTGTAAGCTCAAAATATGAGTCTCCAGGTCCTGGTATGGATTTTCAACTGATCTTGAAGTAGATTGATCTGCGATTTCTTCTGGAATACCAATCTCTGACTGGTTATAATTATACCTGAATTCTGTAACAAACTGGTCAAGGTTTAAACCGAGTCCGGCTTTAAAATCCTTTTCGGTAAAACGAGTATTAGTTACTCGATCCCCATCTGGAATTTGATAATCGGCATGACTGTTGAAACCGCCACGTGCAATAAACTTAAACTTGTTTTTTGAGGATTTTACCCCTAAGGATGTATTGCTACCCAAAGTGTTCGAATAGAAGTTTTGATTCAGCTCTATCTTTGTTTCGTTCTGATAGGCAAATTTTTCAGGGTTTAGATATAGGACTCCTCCCAGGGCATCAGATCCATAAAGAAGGGAGGCGGGTCCCTTAATTACCTCAACGCTTTCAATGCCTGAGTCATTCATTCCTAGTCCATGTTCATTTCCAAACTGTTGATTTTCAAGTCTTACACCCTGTGTGTACACCAGCACTCGGTTACCACTCAGTCCTCTGATTACAGGTTTTCCAATGCCCGTACCAGTCGTGATCTCAGAAACACCTGCGATGCTGCTGATACTTTGCATAAGGGTGGAAGCACCAGTTTTTCTGAGAGATTCAATATTTTTTGATTCGATCTTCATGACATTCTCCCGTTGCAATTTGTTGAAGGGAGCAGATACCATGACCTCGTCCATATGAAAAACAGAAGGAACCAGAACGATCCTTAGGTCAATAGCGGAAGAGCTCGCATCAAAATCAATATTTTGGGTATTAAAGCCCACATAACTGATGCTGAGTTTGTGTGACCCTTTTGGAATGTTTTGTAATTCAAAAGACCCATTTTCATCAGAAATAGTTCCAATATGTAATTGCTCAATATAAATGTCAGCACCCATTACCGGGGCCTCAGTTTCATCAAGGATGATTCCTTTGATGCTGTTTTGTGACCAGGCTTCTTTCGACAAAAGAAGCATGAGGATCACTAAAAAATAAGAAGTGTATCTTTTCATTTAAATAAAATTATCAATGTAAATAGTAAGTTGTAATTGCTTATAATACATTGATAACGGGAGGGCCACGATCTGGGTCTGCCTTTGAAAAGGATTGAATTAATGAAAACGCTGAATAGTATTCTTTATCTTCAAATATCCTGTCGATACAAATTATTGTCTCAACCAGGATGCCGTCATTGACAGTTTGACTGAAATAATGAAGTTGCTCACAATCTAATGCTTCAGAGTGAAAGTGACTTTCGTTTTCAGCAAGACATTCGATCGTATCATGCTCATGAAAGGCATGCACCACACCAATACCCATTGGGAGTATAAGTGCGAACATAAAAAGTAAAGCAATGGCTATTTTTCTATTCAAAACCTTCATCTGGCCGCAAATATACAAATAAAGAAATATAGTTTGAAGATTGAACTATTTAAATAGAATCATACATTTTATGAGTTATTTCACTCCAAGTTTCTTCAGAAATATTGACATAAGGCACCAGTTGGTGAATGCTGATTGTAAAAGGTTCAATCCGACAAAAGCCGTGAACCAGATCCAATTGCTATGTACAAAGTAAGCCAAAAGCAGGCTGATCAGGATAAAACTACCTGCAATTCCATTGATATATCTATTTATCATAATTATTGATTTATTGATGTTTTTCTATAGCTAAGACTATAGCTTTCAGTGGGTTGTCGCTCTTTATTTTTTTATTTACTTGATCTAGCTCTTCAAGTAACAGATCTATTTTCTTTTCTTCTGTGAATGTGAAGAACAGTACCGATTTGACGTTTTCAGACGTATGTGAAAACCAATTGTCAATCAGGTTTTCCTGGTCCATGGCTTTAAAACCATTAATGTCTGCATGACTAAAAGCTAATATGCCAGCCTGTTTAAAAAGATTTAATGCCTGTTTTTCATATGACTTTACAGCCGTTAGGATGAGTAATTTCATAATAAATTAGTTGTTTCGTTTGTGTTTTCCTCTTTCCAAATAGTAATACAAGAGAGGAACTGCGAGTAAGGTTAAAAATGTTGAAAATATCGTACCTCCGAGAAGTGAAATGGCCAAGCCTTGAAATATGGGATCAAACAACATTACCACGGCGCCGATTACAACGGTTCCAGCTGTGAGTAAAATAGGAGTGGTTCGAACCGCTCCGGCTTCAATAACCGCCTGGCGTAGATCAATTCCTTCATCAATTCTTAAATTGATGAAATCTACAAGTAAAACCGAATTTCGTACCATAATACCAGCTAGAGCTATCAGTCCAATCATTGAAGTAGCAGTAAAATAGGCATCAAAAACCCAATGACCCAGTATAATACCTATAAGAGATAAAGGGATGGCCATGAGCATGACTATCGGTGAACGGAAACTTTGAAACCAACCCACTAATAATACGTATATGATAATGACAACCACTGCAAAGGCAGCTCCTAAATCTCTAAAAACCTCATAGGTGATCTGCCATTCTCCATCCCATTTTACGGTGTATTCATTGGTATTTTTAGGTTGTTCATTCCAAGCTTCTTCTAAGGTGTATCCTTCAGGCATTTTGATGTCTTTTAAAAGGTCAGACAATGACAATAAAGCATAGACCGGACTTTCCAGAGCACCAGCCATATCGGCAGTGACATAGACAACCCTTCTCTGATTTTTTCTCATGATACTTTTTTGAATGGTATCTTTTTTAAGTTCGATCAAATCTCCAATCGGAATAGCCATCCCCTTATTGGATAATACTTTGAATTGCATGAGATCCTTTGTTGTGACCTTTTCTTTATCATCAAATTGTAAAACAATTCCGATATCTCTATTGGCCTGATCTCTGTACATCTTACCTATGGGTTTATTTGACAGTGACATTTCCATGGTTTGTACAATTTGCCGAGGAGTTACTCCGTACAGCATGGCCTTTTCTTTGTCTACGATAAAATTATATTCTGTTTGATTGCTTTCAACCATCCAGTCGACATCTACCACATCGTCAACCTCTTCAAATTTACCTTTGAGTTGGCTGGCAATGGCCATCTGTTCTTTATGGTCGGGACCATATACTTCTGCCACTAGAGTTGACAGCACCGGTGGCCCTGGCGGTACTTCGACTACCTTTATGTTGGCGCCAAATTTTCTGCCGATCTTTTGAATTTCAGGTCTAAATACCGTTGAGATATAATGACTTTGAGCTTCTCTCTCTCCCTTATCAGTAAGATTTACCTGTATATCAGCTACATTAGACCCATTTCTTAGATCATAATGTCTTACAAGACCATTAAAGGTAATAGGGGAGGCAATACCCGTATATGTCTGGTAATTTTCTACATAACTGCTTTCTTTGACATATTGTGAAATTTCTTTGATCACCATGTCAGTTCTTTCAAGTGTGGTTCCTTCTGGCATATCAACAATGATCTGAAACTCATTTTTATTGTCGAAGGGAAGCATTTTAACCGCTACATCTTTGGTGATAAACATCGCAGAGGCTCCCATCAAAAGAGCGATATTGATGCCGAAAAATGCATAGCGATACCATTTATTATCTAACAATGGATCAATCGTTTTTTTATAGAATTTAAATATGCCTGACTGCTCTAAAGTTTTGGAAGCTTGTGATTTTTCTTTCTTTTTGCCCTCTTTTTCACGCAAGAATATAAAGCCAAGATAAGGTGTAATGGTCAATGCCACGAAGAGAGAAATCAGCATGGCAATGGAAGCGCCAATGGGCATAGGACTCATATAGGGACCCATTAAGCCTGAAACAAAAGCCATTGGCAACACTGCAGCAATCACGGTGAAGGTGGCGAGTATTGTTGGGTTTCCTACCTCATTGATCGCATATATAGCGGCCTGTTTAAATGGCAAACGCTTCATTTTAAAGTGCCTGTGCATATTTTCAGCAATGATGATGGAGTCATCAACCACAATTCCCGTGACAAACACCAAGGCAAAAAGAGTGATTCGATTTAGGGTATAATCCAAAAAGTAGTAACTGAATAAAGTAAGGGCGAAGGTTACCGGAACTGAAAGAAAAACGACCAGACCTCCTCGCCAACCCATGGCAAGCATTACCACTAATGAGACTGAGATGATGGCAATAAATAAATGACTTAGCAGTTCTGACACTTTGTGTGAGGCTGTAGCCCCATAGTTTCTGGAGACCGTGACATGTACTTCATCCGGAATCAGATCTTGTTTTAAAGCTTCAATACGCTCAAGAATAACTTCAGATACTTTCATCGCGTCACCGCCTTTTTGTTTGCCAATGGATAGGGTAACCGCATTGTATAAGTCAGGGTAGCTCGCGTTTTGCTCAGATGCTTTTCCAAAGCCAAAATTCACATAGTCTTTTGGTGATTCAGCACCATAACGAACTTTAGCTACCTGATGCAGATAAACAGGTCTGTCTTGATAAACACCAACAATCAGATTTTCAATATCATCGATGGTTTTTAAAAAATCGCCAGTCTGTATGTTTATTTCGGCATCATTGTTTGTAATTACACCAGAATTCGATTGGGTATTACTTGCCTGAATCAACTGAGCAACGGTTAGAATATCAAGTTTGTTTTCTGCAAGTTTGTCTTTGTCAAGCAGTACACTAACCTCTTGACTTCTTCCACCAATTATGTTACTTATAGCTACACCATTTACCTTTTGAATTTCAGAGTTAACCTCTTCAACCAATTGCTTTAATTGATAATCATCATAAATGTCACTCCAGAAGGTTAATCCCAGTACCGGAACATCGTCAATGGCCCTGGTTTTAACCAAAGGCATCGTTACACCCTGAGGCACCTGATCGAGATGCTTGATGATTTCGTTGTACAATTGAACAAAAGATCTTTCAAGGTCTTCACCAACATAAAACTGTACGATGAGCATGGCTTTTCCTTGCATGGAGGTCGAATAGACGTATTCGACACCCGGCAAATTACTGACAATTTTTTCGAGCGGTTTGGCCACTTTTGATTCAATCTCTGCGGGTGTTGCACCAGGATATCCTACAAAAATATCGGCTATTGGTACTTCAATTTGAGGCTCTTCTTCTCTTGGAATTTGAAATGAACTATATACTCCAATAATCAAGAAAATGATCATAAGTAATACTGTCAACTTCGATTGTAAGAATACAGAAGCAATTTTACCTGCGAATCCTTTATCCATGTTTCTTTATTTTAATGCGATGTTTGCGCCGTTATACAATTTTCCTTCTGCCTGAATGATATAAGATTCTCCTGCAGACAGCCCGGATAAGACTTCTACATTCGCGCCTATTGATTTTCCTAGCTTCAACCATCTTAATATGGCTGTGTTTGATTCACTCACCGTGTATATGCCTTGTAGATCACCTCTGTGATGTAAGGCTGTTTTAGGGATCAAAACCTGTGAATTCATTTTGTGTTCGGTCGGGATGCTTACAGAAACGAACATGCCTGAGTAGAGTTTTACTTTTTCAGGAGTTATGAGTTTGATTTTTACCAGGTATTGTCCTCCTGAATTCTGAGATGAGCTACTGACCTCACTAATGATCCCATCTAAACTTTCTCCATTTGATTTTACATATACACTGACACTGTCATTTTGATGGATATAGGGAATGTCTTTTTCACTTATCATGGCAGTAGCAACAAATTCACCTGGCGCTTCAATGCTCAACAGATGTTGTCCTGGATTTGCCATATCACCGGATTTTACTGAAGTAGAAGTGATAAGTCCGCTAAACGGAGCTTTTATGTTTGTATAAGACAACATGGCATCAACTTCGTTTTGCATTTGACGGGCTGTTTCCAATCCGGCTTTTGCGATATCATATTGTGTTTTAACATCATCCAGCTCTTTTTGAGATGCACTATTTTGTTCATGAAGTGTTTGAAATCTTTTTAAGTCCTTCTCGGCAGTCAGAAACTGAGCCTGGGCCTGGCTGATTCCTGCCTGAGTTTGTGCTCTTCTCGCTTCTAGATCGGCGTTGTTGATGTGAATCAATGCCTGACCTTTGGTAACTTTATCACCTACCTGAACATAGATTTGAGACACATAACCCATCATGCGCGTACTTATGTTTGCATATTGTGCGGCCTCGATTTGACCACTGGCATTAAAAAAGCCTTTTGCGTCAGGCTGTGATGCTTGTTCTACAACGACCTTTATGGCCTCATTCGTTGCACTATTTTCATCTTTATTGTCACCACAGGAAAAAAGAGCGAGTCCAATGGCAACAATGAGACTAGTCTTGCTTATAAATTTAATTGTTGTTTTCATGAATTTGCTATTTAGAGGTTTAAGAATGTTAGGTAAGCTTTTGAAAAATTATAATTGAAAATTGATTGGGCATGTTCCAGTTCCTTTTCATGGTATTGAGTTTCGGCCTGGAGCAAGTCTTTTGATTTCTCAAGTCCTTGTTTGAACCTGTTGGAAGTGATTCTATAGGCTTCTTTTGATTGCTCAAGAGCCAGGTTTGTCAGGGCAACCTGGTTTTTAGCATCTATTAAATGTCTTTTTGCTTTGTTCAATTCAAGCTCACTTTCCTGGATGTATTTTTGTTGTTCAAGAGTCGCTTTTTCAAGAAGGGCCTTGTTTTGATGAATTTTTCCAATGTTTTTATAACCGCTGAAAATATCCCAGGACAACTGTATTCCAATCAGATAGTTGTTGGCTCCAAAGCCCATGAACGAGTCATCATTCCATTCATAGTTGGCTATAGCATTGGCACGAGGTACAAAACTCATTTTTGAAGATTCAAGTAGTTTTTCCTGAGCATCCACAGAATATTGCATAGCGAGCAGGTCTTTTCGGTTCATTGATAATTCTGAGTTCTCATTGCGGTCTTGTACATCAAGAACTAATTCATCGCTAGGGTGCAACAGAGATTCGCTTTCATCTCCTATCAAAAACTGGAGATAGTCAGAAACGTTCTTTACATTCGATAGAGCGAGGTTCAATTGATGTTCAATTTCAGCAACTCGAACTTCCATGTGTAAATAGGAGGCAGTTTGCATCATGCCCTGATCAAAATTGTTTTTGGCCCAGATTTGATTCGCTAAAGCAGTTTCTTTGGCCTTTTCTACGACTTCTAACGATTTATAGGCTAATTGTAGCTGCATATAGGTTTTGGTTGCTTCAAGTTCAATGTATTCTTCAGTGCGTTGCATTTGAAGATGAGAGGCCTCAGCATACATACTGGCCATTTTTCTTTCTTTCCAGCCATCAATATTAATCAAGGGTTGTATTAATTCTATTCTGGTATTATAATTCTCTACATTGCCCGGATCATTTAATGATTCTGGGTCAAAATCAGCACTGCTTACGTCTCTTTGAAGGAGTTTATACCCAAATGCATAGAGAGGATTGTTTGTGAATGTACTGGTATTACTTAAGTTAATTTGAGGCAGGAGTACCGCATTACTGCTCTCGTATTGTGCCTTGGCAATTGCATAGTCTTGGGCAGATATCTGAAGGCTGCTGTTCCTTTCTTTGGCTTTTAACTTGACTTGATCAAGACCGATGCTGACATCGGTTTGAGCTGCTATCTGTAGGCTGATAAACAGAAAAAGCAATGGGCTAAGTCTTTGAATCGTTGTTGTTGTTTTAAGATGTAAATACATGGATTCTATTAATTAATTCCATGCAAAACTAGAAACAGATCTACCTTGTTTAAGTAACTTAGGCTACAAATGAGGGGGACAAATTATTGTAGGAATTTATATTGATTCGAGGTAAGAATTATAAAACTTTAAAGGACGGATTTCGAACTGCAGGGCATTACAGCCTGCCTCAAATTAAAAAATAAACTTTTAATTTAAGACAGGTTTAAATGTTAAGAAGAATTAGTGTTTAATTATTGCAGTATTAATTTTTCTTTAATTGTTTGATCACCAAAATCAAAAACAACAAAATAGAGCCCAGCATTTAGTTTAGAAAAGTCATAAGGAACAGTCGTTTCTGCCCCAGTATTAACACTTCCTACTGATATTACTTCTATAATTTGACCAGTACCATTATATAGAGTTATTATAAGTTCACCAGTAGCCTCTGTTTTAAAAATGATGGTTTCATTGGTCATCGCAGGGTTAGGGAATATTGTGATTTTTTGTTGATCATCTTTACTTGCAGTAGTTATTTTCTCTACTCTTTCTACGTCAATTTTCCAATTTTTTTCAATGAGTCTGTCATACGCATCAGTAGAAGCCTGAGTAATACTTTGTCCAGATGCCTGATTAGAAATGACAAGGTTACCATTTGATAAACCATGAGTATCCAGGTCAATGATAATTTGGTCCAAAGCCTCAGAAGTCAAATATGCATCACTGAGATTAAGATTGACTAACAATGGA
>CAYQPI010000287.1:0-2210 GCA_964419405.1 uncultured Flavobacteriaceae bacterium | reverse complement strand
GTTTATCACGACTTTATAGCGAGGTAATTTGTATTTTTACGTCAACTTTCTAAAACATAAAAATACGTTTTTAATATTCAAGGATATGAAATATTGGAAAAAACTTAGTCACAGCAAACTTCAGTCAAGGATTGAAGTTGCACTTAAAGAAAATGTTGATTTTGAAAATGACACCTCTCTTGGTTATCCAGCCTCTAAGCTGGATGATAAAGTGTTTTATAGCGATGCTCCATTTTTAAAAGATGCTCCTACACTTAAAACCTATGTGGCGAATCCAAATCATATCGGATGTCATACCTACGGAACTTCAGAAAGTGCCTTTAAAGGAACCCAGGAAATTGAAAGGGAAGTATTACAAGTTTTAGCGGTCGACTTCTTCAAAATGGAAGACGAGCAATTTGACGGGTATATTGCACCAGGTGGAACGGAGGCCAATATTCAGGCGGTATGGGTGTTCAGAAATTATTACAATCATAAATTTAATGCAAAGAATTCTGAAATTGCCATCTTGACGTCTGAAGACACACATTATTCAATGCCAAAAGCTTCCAATATTCTTAGTTTGGATCTGTTAAGTATTCCTGTAAAATTTGAAGATAGAACCATTGATCCGATCACCCTCGAAAAGATCGTAAAGAAAGCAGTGGAAAACGGAAAAAAATACTTTATTGTCGTGGCAAATATGGCCACTACGATGTTTGGTTCTGTAGATGATCCTGACGTTTATACAGATCTGTTGGAACGTATGAACCTCGACTACAAATTGCATATCGATGGTGCATATGGCGGATTTGTGTATCCTTTTAGTAACCTGAAATCAAAGATTAATTTCTCCAATCCAAAAGTTTCATCCATCACCATTGACGCGCACAAAATGTTGCAAGCTCCTTATGGAACGGGGGTATACCTGAGTCGTAAAGGCCTTATTGAAAATGTATTGACCAAAGAGGCCGAATATGTTGAAGGTATGGACCTGACGCTCTGTGGAAGCAGATCTGGCGCCAATGCCATTGCAGTTTATATGATTCTATTTACCTATGGTCCTTACGGATGGTATGAAAAAATAAGTGTGCTACTCATGCGAACCAATTGGTTCTGTAAACAACTTGATCAACTAAACATTCCTTATTTCAGAGATGACCATATGAATATTGTTACTCTTTATTCATCACATGTTCCTAAAGACATCGCTGAGAAATTTGATCTGGTACCCGAACAGCATAATGAAAAGAATAAATGGTACAAGGTCGTGATCATGGACCACGTTGAAATAGATAACTTGTTACAGTTGATAGATGCTCTTAAAGAGCGCATGGCACTGACCTAAATATCGAGCTTGTGTTCTTCTGCTAAAATTTCAGAAGCATCAGGTTTTTTTTTAGGAAATATCGTCTTATTAAAAACAATTAACAAGCCAACGCCTGAACTAATTGCTGTATCGGCCACATTAAATACAGGGTCAAAAAAGGTCAAATTTCGATTCTCAAAGATCGAAAAATGATCTCCACCTATCAGTGGCAACCAGTCTGGAAAATCGAAACTAATACTAGGTACCCAGTCTGGTAACATGGTATCGACAATAGGAAAGTATAGCATGTCTACTACCTTACCATAAAACAATGAGTTATAACCACCTTCGGGTGGTAAAAAAGTAGCTACCTTTCTGTAACTGTCACTGAAGAAGATTCCATAAAAGACAGAATCAATGATGTTTCCCAACGCACCGGCAAATATAAACGCTATGGCAGTTATTAATATTTTGTGAGCATTGTTCTTCACGGCGTCATACAACCAATACCCGATACCTGCAATGGCAACTAATCGGAACAGGGTCAAAAATAGTTTTCCAGATTTTCCGCCGAACTCCTTGCCCCAGGCCATTCCATTATTCTCTAAGAAGTGAATCCTGAACCAATCTAAGCCCAATACCTTAATTTCTTCACCAAGAACAAAATTTGTTTTGATGTATATCTTTGATACTTGATCTATTAAAAGTATGACGAGGATAATAAAAATGGCTCTTTTCACAAATATCTTTTCTTTGGTCTAAAATACGAAGTTTTTGGCGTTACAATAATACTAAAAATTAACCTTTTGATCCATACAAATATATATTTGCCATTATGGCTTTTATGGTAAGTGATGTATCCGTTTCTGCACCTTTTCTTTCAAACGAATTTAATCCCTGGTTTTTATTCTTGTCTGTCAAA
>CAYQPI010000286.1:0-6395 GCA_964419405.1 uncultured Flavobacteriaceae bacterium | reverse complement strand
TATAATATAAACATTCAAAAGTAGCAGTGCATGAGACAACTGAAGATTACCAAATCAATTACCAATCGAGAAAGTCAATCATTAGAGAAGTACCTTCAAGAAATTGGTAAGGTTGATTTAATTACAGCCGACATGGAAGTTGAATTGGCACAAAGAATTAAAGCAGGAGATCAGATAGCCTTGGAAAAATTGACCAAAGCGAACTTACGATTTGTTGTTTCTGTTGCTAAACAATACCAGAATCAGGGACTTACTTTACCTGATTTGATAAACGAAGGAAATTTAGGATTGATTAAAGCGGCAAAAAGATTTGATGAAACCAGAGGTTTCAAGTTTATATCATATGCAGTATGGTGGATTAGACAATCCATTTTACAGGCATTGGCAGAACAATCAAGAATTGTAAGGCTTCCTTTGAATAAAATTGGTTCGATTAATAAGATTAATAAGACCTTTGCCCGCTTAGAGCAGGAAAATGAACGTCCTCCATCTGCAGAGGAGATTGCGAAAGAACTGGATATGACAGTGAGCGATGTAAAAGAATCAATGAAGAATTCAGGAAGACATGTCTCTATGGATGCTCCTCTAATAGAGGGTGAAGATTCTAATCTATACGATGTTTTAAACTCTGGTGAATCTCCAAATCCTGATAAGAGCTTATTACATGAGTCATTGAAAGTAGAAATATTAAGAGCCTTGGAAACATTGACTCCCAGAGAGGCAGATGTTGTTAAGCTTTATTTTGGTTTGGGAGATGCTCACCCTATGACTTTAGAAGAAATTGGCGAAACATTTGATTTGACTCGTGAAAGAGTGAGACAAATAAAAGAGAAGGCAATTAGAAGATTAAAACACACCTCGAGAAGTAAGATACTGAGAACATATCTTGGATAAAAATTGAGACAAATAGATGTTAAAAAGCCTGCGAATTATCGCAGGCTTTTTATTTTTTATCTTAGTTTTGCAATTAAAACAATCTATATGTCACACATAGTAGCACCATCTATACTTGCAGCAGATTTTGCCAATTTACAACGCGATGTTGAAATGATTAATCAAAGTGAAGCAGACTGGTTTCATATTGATGTCATGGATGGGGTGTTTGTTCCGAATATTTCATTTGGAATGCCGGTTATTTCTGCCATAACAAAACATGCCGAAAAAACAATGGATGTGCATTTGATGATTGTTGATCCTGACAGATTCATTAAAGATTTTAAAAAGGCAGGAGCAGATATTCTTACCGTTCATTATGAGGCATGTAAGCATTTGCACAGAACGGTTCAGGCAATTAAACAAGAAGGAATGCAGGCAGGAGTTTCGTTGAATCCTCATACACCAGTATCAGTGCTTGAAGATATCATTGGAGATTTGGACCTTGTATTGATCATGAGTGTGAATCCTGGTTTTGGAGGGCAGAGTTTTATAGAAAATACCTATAAAAAAATTAGTCAGTTAAAAGAATTGATTGAAAAAACAGGATCAAAGGCAATTATTGAAATTGATGGAGGGGTTAATGACAAAAATGCTTCAAAATTGTTGGATGCTGGTGCCAGTGCTCTTGTGGCAGGTAGTTTTGTGTTTAATAGTGAGAATCCTTCCAAAACGATCTCGAACCTAAAAAATCTTTAATTTAAATTAGTCTTCGGCTTTTAAATCTTTCAGGTTTAGTTGCAGGCTTGTGATTCCGTTCCAATGGTTTTCTTCTATGGTGAATGCAGCTTTAAAGGTGTTGCCATTAGTGATCAAATCATATTTATCCCCTAGGCCAAATCCGATAGCATGATAGGTTTTTTTATCGGTCCCAGCTATTATTTGTAGTTTGAGGTGTTTATTGTCGGCTCCAATTTTTTTACCATACCCATTATCTCTGAGCCCTCTAGCTACAAAAACCGGCTTCATATTTAAAGGTCCAAAAGGCCCCATTTGTTTTAGGATTCTATAGAATTTTTCATCAATTTCTGACAAAGAAATTTCAGCATCAATATCCAATTGTCTTTCACGACAGGCTTCACTAATTGAGTCTTTGATCACCTGTTCAAATTTTTCTTTGAAAGGGGTATAGTTTTTTGGATCCAGGGTAAGACCTGCAGCATATTTGTGTCCTCCAAATTGTTCTATCAGGTTGCTGCAATGATGCAAGGCATTATAAACGTCAAATCCTTTGACGGATCTTGCAGAAGCAGCAAGCTTCTCACCACTTTGAGTAAAAACCAAGGTAGGTCTATAGTATTGATCAATAAGCCTTGAGGCGACAATTCCAATGACTCCTTTATGCCAATTAGGATCAAAAACAACCGTTGAGAAGTTTGATTCCTCGTGATGCCTTTTGATTTGTTCCAGTGCTTCCTCTGTGATTTTTTTGTCTAATTCTTTTCTGTCAGAATTATAAGAATCAATAGCTTGGGAAAATTCGAGGGCCTTTTCAATACTTAGTTCACTAAGTAATTCAACAGCAAATGAGCCATGCTTCATTCTTCCAGCGGCATTTATCCTTGGTGCGATGACAAAGACAACATCGGTAATATCAAGAGACTCTTTTTTAATCTGATGAATTAAAGCCTTGATACCAGGTCTAGGACTTCTATTGATCACTTTTAAACCAAAGTGACTCAACACTCGATTTTCACCTGTGAGAGGTACGATGTCAGCGGCTATAGCGGTTGCGACCAAGTCGAGATAAGGTATAATGTTTTGTAATGGATTGTTTGCTTTTTGATTTAGGGCCTGTATAAGTTTAAAACCAATACCACAGCCACATAATTCATCATAGGGGTATGTGCAATCTTCCCTTTTAGGATCTAATACCGCCACTGCTTTCGGAATCTCGTCACCAGGTCTGTGATGATCACAGATAATAAAATCAATACCCTTTTCTGAGGCATAGGCCACTTTATCAATGGCTTTGATGCCGCAATCTAAGGCAATGATCAAATTCATGTCATTATCATGTGCAAAATCAATTCCTTGATAAGAAACTCCATACCCTTCCTCATACCGATCCGGAATATAATAGGCTACATTTTCGTATAAAGATTTTAAATAGTCATACACAAGTGAGACTGCTGTGGTACCATCTACATCGTAATCTCCATAGACTAAAATGTTCTCATTCCGCTCTATGGCTAAACTGATTCTATCTGTCGCCAGAATCATATCTTTCATTAAAAAAGGGTCATGAATAGCCTCCAAGGTGGGTCTAAAAAAAATTTTAGCCATATCGAAATTTTCTATGCCTCTCTGAGCCAGAATGGTAGATAAAATCAGGTTGATCCCGAGTGATTTTGAAAGTTTTTCGGTTATCCCCTGATCGGGCTTGTTTTTTAAGGTCCAGCGCATTTTTTAAATTGAAATTTGAGCTCATTTATGATTCAGCACTCAATATTTCTTTCCAGAAATAGAAAATGATTCTCATCTGCAAATTTCGATATTAGAATTTAATTTTTAGTGCAATACGATATTAGTTGTCAACCATTTTATTTCTTAGCGAGAATTACAAAATTAACAAAGAATAGGTTGAAGAGGTGATTCGCTTTTAAAAATTAGGAACAGATCAATGTAAGCAAAACGGACATCAAAGGGTCAAAGGGATTCTAATTTGATAGCAATTCAATTAGTTATTTCCTTTTCGACTTCTGAATAAAACAAGTGGGACATTGGGTTGAGCCAATCAAAAAATATGGCTACTAAGCAAGGTGGAAACGTAAGTCTAAGTCAAGAATTGAAATCCCGGACCACTTTTAAACGACAATTTAAACACTAATTTTCTTGCCCTGTCCAAAGTTAAAGTTTTGATAAAATTGAGTTTCTCGCTTTTTTGACTTCAATGATTCTCTAAATTTGTGAGTATACACTTATCATAAATGAAATATGTAGCCCTCGCTTTTTTATTGATTACTGTGATCTCTTGTCAAAAAAAAGCACCTAAAAACAATCTTTCTCAGACTAAGGAAAATGAGATCATCGAGGTGTATAACTTTGAGCAGTTGGAACGTTATTTGCAAACTGATTCAGAACAGACCACTGTAGTTAATTTTTGGGCGACCTGGTGTAAACCATGTATTAAGGAATTGCCTTACTTCGAAAATATGAGGGCAAAGTATGAGGGAGAGGTGAAAGTTATTTTGGTAAGTCTTGATTTTCCGAATAAGCTTGAAAGTCAATTACTGCCATTTGTTTCGAAGAGAAAAATACAATCGCAAGTAGTTTTATTGGATGATCCTCATGAAAATGAATGGATTCCAAAAGTAGATTCTACCTGGTCTGGTGCACTTCCGGCTACCATGATTTTTAAAGGAAGTAAAAAGGAATTCTTTGAAAAATCATTTACCGAAGCAGAACTTGAAAAAGAGATATTAAAATTCAAAAACCTATAGTATTATGAAAAACAAACATTATTTTTTCGTCTTATGTGCTATCGCATTGTCAACCATTTTTTCTGTATTTGCCTTTTCCGGAACAGATATCGGTTTGTCTAAAATTATTCTGAGTTATCAAATTGGAGACAAGGCAGAAGATTTTAAACTTAAAAATGTGGACGGTAATATGGTCTCTATGGCAGATTTTAAAGAAGCCAATGGTTTTATTATCATTTTTACCTGTAACACCTGCCCGGTATCGGTAGCCAACGAAGACAGGATTATCGAGTTAAATGCAAAGTATAAAGATCAGGGTTATCCTGTAATAGCCATCAATCCAAATAATCCTGCTGTTTCAAGTGGAGATAGTTTTGAGCTTATGAAAGTGAGAGCAAAAGAAAAAGGATTTGACTTTCCCTATTTATTCGATGATGGACAAAAAGTATACCCAACATATGGCGCCAGCAAAACACCTCATGTATATGTATTGAACAAAGAAAAGAATGATTTGATCGTTCGCTATATTGGCTCTATTGACGATAGCGCCAGAAATGAAGGAGCAGTGAAAACTAAATTTGTTGAAAACGCCGTCGATGAATTGATCAAGGGTGTGCCCGTTAAATTGCCAAGCACAAAAGCGATTGGTTGCTCCATAAAAAAGTAAGCCTTAAAAAATGAAATATGCCCAGCGAAACTGGGCATATTTTAGATGTCTAAATTGTTTAATACCCCTTCTTCGACCATATTGGGTAGGGTAACTTTTAACTCTGGAGATCTTTCCATCTCTCGTTTTATCGCAAATATGGCTTCTTTATTTCTAGCCCAACTTCTTCTGGCAATACCGTTGTTTACATCGTAGAATAGCATCGATCTAAGTTGCTTTTCGGCTGTTTGAGATCCGTCCAGGACCAATCCAAATCCACCATTGCTAACTTCACCCCAACCAACACCACCACCATTGTGAATGGAAACCCAGGTGGCTCCTCTAAAACTATCACCAATAACATTGTGAATAGACATGTCAGCAGTAAACTGACTACCGTCATGAATATTACTGGTTTCTCGGTATGGTGAATCTGTTCCACTTACGTCATGGTGATCTCGACCCAGTACTATCGGAGCTGAAATGCGCCCATTCTCAATCGCTTGGTTAAATGCCGATGCAATTTTTGCACGACCTTCGGCATCTGCGTACAAAATTCTGGCCTGTGAGCCTACCACTAATTTGTTTTCTTTGGCATTTTTGATCCAAATGACATTGTCGTTCATTTGAAGCTGTATTTCTTCGGGAGCCGTTTTTTGGATTTCAGTTAAAACATCCATGGCAATTTGATCTGAAATGTCAAGATCCTCTGATTTTCCTGAAGTACACACCCATCTGAAAGGTCCAAACCCATAGTCAAAACACATTGGGCCCAAAATGTCTTGAACATAGGTAGGATATTTAAACTGATCCGGTTTGTTTCCCATCACATCGGCTCCTGCCCTTGATGATTCTAGCAGAAAAGCATTGCCATAATCAAAGAAATAAGTACCTTTTTTAGTATGATTATTGATCGATCTGGCCTGTCTGCGTAATGATTCTTGAACCTTTGTTTTGAAAAGCTCAGGATCTTTGCTAATCATTTCATTGGCTTGTTCAAATGTTATCCCGGCAGGATAATAACCACCTGACCAAGGGTTGTGCAGCGATGTCTGATCTGAACCTACATGGACAAAGATGTTTTCTTGATCAAATCGTTCCCAAACGTCAACGATATTTCCATGAAATGCAATTGAGATTACCTCTTTCTGGTCCTGGGCGATTCTTGTTCGTTCTACAAGTTCATCCATAGAATCTATTAGGACACTTGCCCAGCCTTGTTCATGCCTTTTTGTGGCGGCCTTTTCATTTACCTCGGCACATATTGTGATGCAACCTGTGATATCTCCCGCTTTCGGTTGAGCACCACTCATGCCGCCTAATCCAGAGGTCAAAAATATTTTTCCTGCCGTACCCTCATCTTTTTTAAGAATTTTTCTAAAGGCATTCATCAA
>CAYQPI010000285.1:0-7138 GCA_964419405.1 uncultured Flavobacteriaceae bacterium | reverse complement strand
ATGCTCTTGCCCATGCAAAAGTAAAAAGGAGAGCAGTAGGATACAGGTGAGCCATATATTTTTACCATTTGACATGAGAAGGAAGGTTTTGATTGGTAATTAAAAATAGCGAATAAAGTTGAATGATAAAAATCAATTTTTCAGGCCATTATTTCTGAATTAAATTTTATTTTTGCGGATGCAAAACAAGGTTCTAATTTTAGATTTCGGATCACAGGTGACGCAACTTATTGCGCGTAGAGTCAGAGAGCTCAATATTTACTGTGAAATTCATCCGTATAACAGTGAAAAATTTAATGTAAACGAGTTTCAGGCAGTGATACTGTCGGGGAGCCCTCATTCTGTACGTAATGACGATGCACCTCATCCCGATCTGTCTGAGATCAAAGGAAAGAAACCACTGCTAGGCATTTGTTATGGTGCCCAGTACCTGGTACATTTTTTTGGTGGAAAGGTGGGGCAGTCAAGTTCCAGGGAATACGGCAGGGCCAATCTGTCTTATATTGATCACAGTAATGAACTTTTTGATAATATCAATGAAGGATCTCAGGTTTGGATGAGTCATAGTGATACGATCATGGAGCTCCCTGAATCGTATAAGGTAATCGCCAGTACCCATGACATAGATAATGCGGCATACAAAATAGAAGGGGAACAAACCTATGCGATCCAGTTTCATCCGGAGGTATACCATTCTAGTGATGGAAAACAGTTACTGGAGAACTTTCTTGTGAATATTTCAGGCTTGATACAAGATTGGACGCCGAATTCATTTGTGGAGACCACCGTGGAGGAGTTAAAAGCAAAAATTGGGAATGAAAAAGTAGTCTTGGGATTATCAGGAGGTGTTGATTCTACGGTTGCTGCGGTTTTATTGGATAAAGCTATTGGAAAAAATCTCTATTGTATTTTTGTAAACAATGGTTTGCTTAGAAAGAATGAGTTTGAAAGTGTGTTAGATCAATACAAGCACATGGGGCTTAATGTAAAAGGTGTAAATTCATCTGATCGCTTCCTTGAAAAACTGAAAGGTATTGAAGATCCTGAATTAAAAAGAAAGGCCATTGGAAATACGTTTATTGAAGTTTTTGACGACGAGGCCCATTTAATAGAAGATGTGACCTGGTTGGCTCAAGGAACTATTTATCCGGATGTTATTGAGTCTGTCTCTGCTACCGGAGGACCATCTGCTACCATAAAATCACATCATAATGTGGGTGGATTACCAGATTTCATGAAATTGAAAATAGTGGAACCTTTAAGAACCATTTTTAAGGATGAGGTTAGAAGGGTAGGACGAAGTTTAGGTATTGATGATGAGCTGTTGGGTAGGCACCCCTTTCCAGGACCGGGTCTTGGTATTAGAATTTTAGGTGATATTACAGCTGAAAAGGTGTCTATGTTACAGGAAGTTGATTATATTTTTCTGCAAGGGCTGAAGAAATGGAAATTATATGATTCGGTCTGGCAGGCAGGAGCTATGTTGTTACCAGTGCAGTCAGTAGGAGTCATGGGAGACGAGAGAACCTATGAAAAAGCAGTAGTGCTTCGGGCCGTTTCCTCGACAGATGGTATGACGGCAGACTGGGTTGATTTGCCATATAAGTTCCTCCAGGAAACTTCTAACAAGATCATCAACAGTGTGAAAGGGGTGAATAGGGTAGTTTATGATATTAGCTCTAAACCACCAGCGACTATTGAATGGGAATAGAATATAATTCTAACCGAACATGTACATGCTCTAATCTTTGATTTGAGCAATCATTACATTGTTAATAAAAGACGTAAAAAAGCATATATTTGATAAAATATATTAAGTCATTTTAAGTTTAAAATAATAAGAACTTAGTACCACATGAAAAAGTATAAAATTGTATTTTTTTTATTCCTGATCGGTTGTTTCAGTTTTTTTGCTCAGGATAAGAAATTTATAACCTATAAAGTAAAAGAAGGGGAGTCAATCCAGAGTATTTCTAAAGCATTATCAATTACGCCTTATGATTTGTTAAAATTGAACCCTGATGTAAAGGACAATGTGAGTACGAATGATATCATTATTATCCCTAATAAGAACTATGATCCTTTAGAGGATATTAGTAATGCCGATCTTAGTGGGATAGGAGATAAGGACATCGTGGTCGATAAGTATATTTATCATGAAGTAGTTCCAAAAGAGACGATCTATAGTATAATCAAGACCTTTAATATAAGTGAAGAAGAGCTTACTGCCAGTAATCCGTTTTTAGCAGATAATGGATTGAAAATAGGGCAGGTAATTAGAATTCCTTTAAAGATTGATGAATCTGAATTAAACGCTAAAGATGCTTCTACACAGCCCTATTTGGTCAAGGCAAAGGAAACGAAATACAGCATTGCTAAAAAATTTGGTATTTCAATTGATGAATTGGAACAGTTAAACCCTAAGATTGCCCAGCAAGGATTGCAAATCGATGATGTGATTATTGTACCAAGTGAGCCAGTAGAAAAAACGGATGAAGCTTTTGTTTTTTATGAAGTGCAAAAATTAGAGACGCTTTACAGCATCACAAAAAAGTTTGATATTACTGAGGATGAATTAATAGCCTTAAATCCTGAGGTTTCCGACGGAATAAAAGAAGGTATGTTACTAAAATTACCGAATAGAAGAGACATGAGCAAGCCACTTTTTGTTGATGTGATTCCTAAGGACACTGCCTTAAAAATGGCCATGATGTTGCCGTTCAAAAGCCGTAGAGATAGCCTCAATTTTGAATCCGACCGCTTGTTGCAGATTACTACAGATTTTTATTTTGGAGCTTTGATGGCCATTGATTCTTTACAAAAGCAAGGTTTATCGATTCACATGAAGGTCTATGATACAGAGAACAGCAAAGAGGTGTCAAAAAAGATTAGTAATGAAGTAGCGTTGCAAGAATTTGATTTAGTGATCGGCCCCATGTTTTTGTCAAATGTGAAAGCTGTTTCGGCCAATTTGAAATATGGGAAGCCCTTCATTGCTTCACCTATTTCTACAAAAGATCACTCTAGGATTGACAATAAAAAGTTGATTCAGGAGAGGGCTTCTCTGGAGAATTATACGGATGAAATGATGGATTTTGTCAAAGCTAATTATGAGAACCAGGACTTGATTGTGATCAAAAATGATTCTAAAAAATCTGAGGAGCAGTTTAACAGGATCATCGGTGATATCAGAGCATTGAACCCTGAGAAGGAGGTAAAGATATTGGCACCAGAAGATGGCTATATCAAGCCTGATGATTTTAAGGTGTTTAGAGATACCCTTGATCGAAATATTGTAAACTGGTTTTTTGTCACAGATACCGAGCCGGCCTATCTTGGAGATGTTTTTAACAATTTAGGGGTATTTCCGGAGGTAGATAGTTTGATGGTTTTTGGATTTGAAAAAGATAGGAACTACAATAAAATAGACAATAATTTTTTGGCAAGAGTTCATTTTCATTATCCAAGTAACTCATACATAGACTATGATCATTTGGCCTATAAACAATTTGAAGCAGCCTATAAGAGAACATACTACACCTTGCCGTCATCGTATGCGGTCGAAGGATTTGATCTGACCTATGATCTTTTGGTTCGTCTGGCGAAGGGAACTAATTTTTTTGAGCAAGGCGTCTCAGAAAGAGTGTCTACCAAATATGAATTTATTGAAAATACCTCAGGAGGTATTTTAAATAAAGGAATATTCATTGTAACCTATGACGGTTTAAAAGAGAAGGCTTTGAATAGCATCAAAGAAGATTCAAATTAGGTATTATCGGCGTAAATCTGGTTAAACGTATGATCGGCAAAACCGTATCCGGCTTCTTCATATAAATTAAATACAACTTCAACTCCTGCATCTATGAGTTCCTGCATTTCATCGTCGTATCTTGATATGGCTGCCACTTTGATGCTACAATGAATCTCATTTAATTGCTCAATGACACTCATATGTGTAGCATGGCTCGGTGTTACAAGAATCACCAAAGGCAGGTTCACAGACATATTTACACGTTGCCAGAAGTTCAAATCGTTTACATCACCTTGTATCACATTATTACCTGCCTTGCGATGGTCTTCTATGACATCTAAATCTATATCAATGCCGAGAACATTCTTGTTATATTTCTCTGCCATGACCTGATAAACCTTTGAGCCTGTTCTTCCCATGCCAAAAACGATCACTTCTTCTTGAGCGAAAACGATGGGTTCATCTTCCAGGAGTCTTGTTTTGGTCTCGAATTGTAAAAAGAATGATTGAAACTTCGCATAAATCGACTGGGCCTTCATGTTCAATGGAGAAGACATGATCATCGTGAGTGAAAGTGATACCGCAAATATGACCAGCCATTCAGTGGTTATCCAGCCTTTTGCCACTCCCGCTGCGCCAACGATCAGGCCAAACTCGCTATAGTTTGATAAACTAAATGACGTGAGTACAGCAGTTCTGGCGCGAAGTTTGAATCGGGTAAGGATGAAAAAGAAAAGTACAGTTTTCACAGGAATCAACAAAGCCAATAAAAGAGCAATATTAAAAGCTTCAAAATTAGGAACTTCTGAAAGTCCTATTGTTAAGAAAAAACCAACAAGAAACAAATCTTTAAAACCCATCAGGGTCTTGGCTAATTCTTCAGCTCTCTCATGTTCAGCAAATAGCATTCCGAACACCAAGGCACCTAAATCTGCTTTTAGGCCCAATGTACTAAATAAAGATGCGCCTGCCATTGGAAGCAAAACACCCAGTAAGATAAGTAATTCCCCATGTCCTGTATGGCTTAGAATAAACGAAAACTTTTTGTTCTTAATAAGTCTGGGAACAAATAATAAGAGTAACAAGGCCAAAGCCCATATAGAAGGAGTTTTGCCAGAACTAATGGTAAGGAAAATCACCGCAAAAATATCCTGCATCACCAAAATACCGATGGCAATTTTGCCATGAGCCGTTTTCATATTACCTGTTTCCTCAAGAATTTTGACAGCGAAAATAGTACTTGAAAAACTGAGGGCAAAAGCAATTAAGAAGGAGGTAGAAAGATCGAGACCCGCAAATTTTGAAAAACCCAGAAAACTAAACACTAAAATTAATAGGCCGAAAAAGAGGGTTGAAACCAACATGTGAATCGATGATCCAGCCCAGATTTCAGGATGCAAAAGGTTCTTGATTTTTAATTTTAACCCGATGGTAAACAATAAAAGTAAAACGCCAAAATCTGCAATTTGCACCAGGACTTCAGTACTTTCAACGCCAAAAATATTTAAGGCAAATCCTGCAATTAAAAACCCAACTAATGGAGGGAGTCCGATTTGTTTCACGGTGAATCCAAACCCAAAAGCAAAGATGATCCAAAGGGGGTCCATATTAATTTGATTTTTTAGAGGTCAAAACGAGCCATAGCATTCCGATGATTGCTGAGAGAAAAGAAGCAGTCATGATTCCTACCTTTGCAATCTGTTTAAATGATTCATCTTTAAAAGCGAGGTCAGAGATAAACATTGACATGGTAAATCCGATACCAGCTAAAAATGCGACTCCGTATATTTGATTCCAGGTAACACCTACTGGCAAAGCGGCAATCTTAAATTTGACCATAAGTCGTGAAAAAAGGGATATCCCGATAAACTTACCTAAAATCAAACCACAAATGATTCCTATGGAGATCGGATGCAGGAGCATGTCTATGACTTTTCCATCAATATGAACTCCAGCATTGCTTAAGGCAAAAACCGGTAAAATAAAATAGGCGGTAACAGGGTGTAAAGCATGTTCTAGTTTTTGTAGCGGTGTATGTGCTTTTTTATTTAAGTCCTCTATATCTGATATTACATGTACCTGTTTCTTGGTTAGCAGGGTACTATTCTCATCGGGCTCCTCTAATTTGAACCTATTCAAATAATCCGTAAGTTTAGAGATATAATCGTTTTCACTTATTTTAGTTCTGGCCGGTATGGTTAGTGCGATCAAAACTCCCGCTATCGTCGCATGGACACCAGAATAGATAAAGGCGATCCAAACACCGGCGAAACCAATTATCGCATAAAAAACCGTTCTTCTTACACCAGATAAATTCGCAATGATCATGATGGCCAGACAAATACCTGCATAAAGCAATTCATTATAATCGATGGATTCGGTATAAAAAATAGCGATTACCAACACGGCTCCCAGGTCATCAGCGATGGCCAGGGCAGTAAGGAAAATTTTGAGATTCAATGGAACCCGACTTCCTAACATGGCTAATAATCCTAAGGCAAAAGCAATGTCAGTGGCCATAGGAATTCCCCAACCATTGATGTATTCAGGATAGTTGATGACCGCAAATGCGTAGAAAGCGGCTGGAAGTAACATTCCACCAACTGCAGCGGCAATGGGCAAAGAGGCTTTTTTTATGGAAGATAGTTCTCCTCCCATAACTTCTCTTTTAATCTCCAGACCCACTACAAAAAAGAACAAGGCCATCAATCCATCATTGATCCAATAATGTAAAGGAACTACCATATCAATCTTCCCCCACACAAATCCAACCTTGTATTCATGCCACACATAATGGTAGGACTCATAAAATGACGAATTCGCCCAGAATAAGGCTATGATCGTAGCAATTATTAACATGATTCCACCATAGGCTTCTTCATTGATAAATCGGGATATTTTAAAGGAATTTAAAGGCTTGTTCTTCATAATTAAGCAAAGTAACTATTGATTAAAATGATATCAACAAAAAATGGAGTTAACTGTTGATTGTGTATAGATTCAAATATACAAAGAAAGGGCTCATTTAGGGTAGGAATAAAAAAAAAGCCTGTGTTGTACACAGGCTTTTTTTCTTATTACATCCTTTATACAAGCATTGTAACAGGATTTTCAATAAATCCTTTCAAGGTTTGTAGGAACATGGCACCAGTCGCACCATCAACGGTTCTATGGTCACATGCCAGGGTGAGTTTCATCGTATTTCCAACGACGATATTACCTTCTCTAACCACTGGTTTTTGAACAATGGCACCTACAGAAAGTATGGCCGAATTAGGCTGGTTGATGATACTTGTAAAGTCAGTAATTCCAAACATACCTAAATTAGAAATGGTAAAAGTACTGCCTTCCATTTCATCAGGAGTAAGTTTTTTATTTCTTGCCCTT
>CAYQPI010000284.1:0-4059 GCA_964419405.1 uncultured Flavobacteriaceae bacterium | reverse complement strand
GATCATCGCTTTAGTGATATGCTCTGCCACTGTAACTTCTTTATCACTATCTGCAAAACGAACCATCTCATGTAAAATAGTATCATCATTCGTCTCATCTAAATATGCTTTCAGACAGACTGGTAACCATACACAATGATCAGTGTGAGGCACCTGATTGATATATTTTAATTCAGCACCTTCTTCGATCAAGATACCATCAGGCATGGCCCCTGAAACCTCTTGCTGACTGATCGCCGTCAAAAAAGCCTCACGAGTAACTTCTGGTTTTATATAACCCATACCCATATTGTCTTGCAGGTAGTTTCTCGTTTGCGGGTCGGTACTTAATCTGTTCGTTTCTCCGTGATAAAAAATTTGTCTGGGTAGCCAGGTATTGACAAAGGCATCTAATTTTTTATTCGGTGTATGAATCGTGAGACACGATTTTCCTTCTGAAACATACCCATCGTATTCTTTTTTGGCCTTGGCGAATCCTTGATCAGTCAATAGCAAATCTTCTCGAATCCTTTGAATTTCAGACCTGTCCTTTGCCGGGCCAAAAACAAAATTATAGGTTCTTTCCCCTTTTGAGGCCAACTGAAGGTCATATTGCATCACACAGGCAGGAGTTTCATAACGAGCTTCACCATTTTTTAATCCACCTTCTTGGATCGCTGTTGGACTGTGCAGGCCTCCTTCGCCTTCAAAGGCTTCCTGATTTACCTCATATGCGTCTGGTCTGGTCCCAGCCAGGAGAAAGGTCTTGTCTTTATACTCTTTTACTTTGTCATAGTCCTGATATTTTTGATAAGGAGATATACTGGAACATATAATG
This sequence comes from uncultured Flavobacteriaceae bacterium, assembly GCA_964419405.1. GTDB lineage: Bacteria > Bacteroidota > Bacteroidia > Flavobacteriales > Flavobacteriaceae > Lutimonas. The sequence continues at coordinate 3,242 of CAYQPI010000284.1, read as the reverse complement.
GCAGCAAGTTCGTCATCATATACTCCAGATTGGTTCATCCATGACATATAGCCCACAGGAAAATATGGAAAAACCTGAAGATTTCTCTTTTTATCCGAAGTATTCTTGATCTCAATGCTCCATAATTCAACCACATCATTCGTTGCCAGACTCAATCTCATGGTGATTTCCAGATCGTTTTTCTTCAATTGCCATCGGATATCACTTTGGCCTGCCGAAAATATAAAGTCATCCAGAGGATTTTTTACGGGTTCATAGGGTATGGAAAATAGTTCATTCTTATCGAGATCCTTTATATAACAAAACCTTCCGGCATGATGCGCATAATAAGGCTGTTCAGGCTGCATAAAGGTTTTGGCCTCTAAATTAGGTGCATGGGCATATTTTGCAGGTTCGGGCTGCATAAATTGTGAAACTGCATAGCCTCTGCAATTCATATGAATCATCATTTTTTTGTTCCATAAAAATGCAGCTGCTTTTGGCATTACTGTGGGACTGGTTAAATCCAGTCTTTTTCCCTGATCAGAAGTCTTTATTAACATGATGAAATTTGAATTAAATCTTTAAAAATAGAAATTAGGCATTCCTCTCTTTAAGCTCTTTTTGAATTTTTTCCAGTTTTTCTCCGCTGAGGTCATAGAACTTCAGTGCAAAAATAGCGACAAAGGCAAAAAACGCCGGCACAAGTGTTTGCAACCACACAATACCACTTAAGGAAGCCCCTTCCTGTATCTGGTTTGCGGCATAGCCCAGGGAGGCCAGCACCCATAAAATACCTGCCGAACCTAAGGCTCCACCGAGTTTTTGAGAAAAGGTAGCTGCTGAAAAGGTCATGGCAGTTGCCCTTCTTCCGGTTTTCCAATCATTATAGTCTGCAGCATCAGCGTACATAGACCAGGCAATAGGTGACTTAGGACCTAGGGCCAAACTGATGAGAATATTTAAAAGGAACATCAATTTGAGTTCAATCGGGAAATCAGAACTGTTTAGAAGCACCTTTCCTTTTGCGTCAAGTTTATAAACGCTGATCACTCTGTTACTATCTTCTCCATTCTCAACTGCCGCTAATTCAAGTGTATCGGAATCATTGCCAATAGTTGTATACTCTTTAAGAAACCAAAAAATCCCTGAATGATGTTCGACCCATTTATAGCTTCCCTCGTTCTTATCATCAATAGGCAACAGTTCAGATGCATGAAGAACAATGTTCTGATTGCTATTGACCGTTATAACCCCGGTGGTTGCCGGTTTCGGAATAAAAGAAAAAGCAACACTCAATACGCCAACAATACCCATCAAAAGCATCAGCAATTTTGCTTTATCCATTAATTTGGTAAGATAGGGTGACAATAGACAGCCTACAGCATATGCAGCCATTTGAACACCTATAAAGGCTCCCATCAAATCAGGTCTTTCAACAAAGTATTTAAAATAATAGGTTGCAGAACTTCCCCTAAAGACAATAGTCATCATAATAATCATGGCCAGGGCAAATAAAATGATCCACGGTCTGTTGTTTAATAGGTCTTTGATATCATCCAGAGGTTTGGTATCCTGCCCTTTTGGGGGGTGTATTCGTTCTTTGGTTGTTGCAAAAGTGATCAGAAACAACACGGTGGCAACTGATGCATATAAAACCATGGTCATTTTCCAGCCATATGCCTCATCCCCATTTGCAAAGTATTCAGCCAGGCCTGGTGTAAAGGCTCCCACAATGATCCCTGTAAAATAGGCAAAGAAAAAGCGCCATCCGAAAATCTTGTTTCGTTCTGTTGCATCTGAAGTTATTACACCTGCCAAAGAAGAGTAAGGTGTACTCAAAATCGTGTAGCATAGCATCATCATGGTATAAGTGGCATAGGCCCATATAATTTTCCCTGTATCCCCTAAATCAGGCGTGCTCATTGTCAGAATGGCGGCTCCCGCCATAGGAAGCGCTCCAAACAAAAGATAGGGTCGAAACTTGCCCCATTTTGAATTGGTTCTGTCGGCTATGGCCCCCATAGCCGGGTCTGTAAATGCATCAACAATTTTGGTTACCAAAAACATGGTACCGGCAGCAGCAGCCGAAAGTCCAAAAATATCAGTGTAAAAATAGGAAAGGTATGAACCAATAATGATCCAATAAAAGTTAAAGCCAGCGTCTCCAACGGCGTATCCAATTATTTCTTTTGTAGTCAAAGACTGTGATGTATCCTTATGATCAGCATGCTTTGGTGTAGACATCTATATATTTTCAAGTTAAAATCTGTAAAATCTCTCAAATGTAAGAATTTGACATCATAATAACTTGTATCAAATCTGCTGATTTTGGTAGAATTTAATCGGTTTTATCGAAATAAAATGATCAATGCCCCTAGAGCAGTTACGATGAGTACAAGCTTCCTGTACACATCATTATGAATTGCTTTTACCAGTTTTATTCCAAGAAAAAAGCCAATAATCAATGCTGGACTGAGCATGGCATTCAACTGTAGTGTTTGTACATCTACCGTTTTCCAGACAAAAAGATGAAAGGGCAGTTTGAATACATTAATGATAAAAAACAACCAGGCGGCAGTTCCAATAAATTCGTTTTTTGGCAATCTTACGGCAAGAAAATAAATACTTGCAAATGAACCCGCAAGGTTTCCGATCATGGAGGTAAGGCCCGACAAGAGTCCCATAAATCCCGAAAAAGCCCCATGTCTGGGGATTCCGTATGACTTGGTTCTATCCATCCATATCATGATAATTACTGAAATCAATATAAAGAAAGCCATCACCTGCTTAAATAGCACTTCTGAAATATCATTACCCCACCAGACTCCCAATAAAACGCCAAAAATCATCATGGGGAGCAGTTTTCTCAAAAAATGCCATTGGGTGTGCCTGTGATAATACACAACAGCAAAAACATCCGCTGTGATCATCATTGGCATTAGTATGCCCGTGGAAGCCTTTGCTCCAAACACCAGAGCCATAAAGGTAACGATCACCACCCCTAATCCTTTAATGCCAGATTTACCCATTCCCAAAAACAGGGTTGCCATGACAGCTAGCAGCAGGTCGAGCCCCGACATGCTAAAATATTCTATAAGTGCTGTCAAGGTAAAAAGCTTTTATATAAAACAGATTGAATCAACATGGATGGACAGGTATCCCTACTTTCCGTACTTGGCATGGTATGTATTATATAATTCAATCGTGTCTAAATCAATTTCTGCCATAGGGTCATCGATCAGTATCAGATGTTCCAAATG
>CAYQPI010000283.1:0-4019 GCA_964419405.1 uncultured Flavobacteriaceae bacterium | reverse complement strand
AAAATAATTGTTGCATACGTTATTTAATTTTATAGATTTGTCTCAAGAATTGTTAAAAGTTAATTTAAATTTAAAATTAATATGGACGAAAAAGGGTTTATAGAACAGGAAGAAATCTTTTCTCAGGTATTAAGAGCAGGTAGAAGAACCTATTTTTTTGATGTAAGAGAAACTAAGGCAGGAGATTATTATTTAACCATCACGGAGAGTAAGAAATTTACGCATGACGACGGATCATTCCATTATAAAAAACATAAAATTTACTTGTATAAAGAAGATTTTACGGAGTTTGCAGACATCCTGAACAAGGCAACCTCATTCATCGTGAATGAGAAAGGACAGGAGGTAATAAGCGAACGTCACCAAAAAGATTACCACAGAGTAAATGGTGAAGAAGTAAACGGAAGTAAAGTCAATGAAACATCCACAGACAGCTTTACGGATGTTAATTTTGAAGATATCTAAATAAAAAAAGCCATCAGATCGACTGATGGCTTTTTTTTTATGCCTGTAATACTGCATCTACTGCTGAATTCTTGAACAAACCTTCGTTCAGAATATTGAGAACAGCTACTTTATCTGAAGTCTTTACTAAAAAGGAAAGGTTATAATTACTTCCTCCATATGAGATCATTCTTATAGGAATATTTCTCAGTCCGTCAAAAATAGCAGAGGTAACACCTTTTTTGTTTTGAGACAGGTCTCCGGCAATGCAAATAATACTGAGATCAGAATCAACTTCAATATTTCCAAAAGCCTGTAATTCGCTTGTAATTTCATTTAATTTTGAGGTATCATCAATGGTCAGTGATACTGCAACCTCAGAGGTGGTAATCATATCAATAGAAGTTTTATTGTCTTCAAAGACCTCAAATATCTTTTTGATGAAACCATAGGCCATAAGCATTCGATAAGACTTAATTTTTATCGCTGTAATATTGTCTTTTGCTGCAATCGCTCTGATTTTCTGTACTCTGGCCTTATTGTGAATTAATGTCCCCGGCGACTCGGGCTTAAATGTATTCTTAAGTAAAACAGGAATATTGCTTTCCTGAGCAGGAATTATACTTTGCGGATGTAATATTTTTGCTCCAAAATACGCTAATTCTGCCGCTTCGTCAAAGGATAGTTCATTTACCGAGAAAGTCTCATCGACATAACGTGGATCATTATTATGCATTCCATCAATATCGGTCCAAATTTGAATTTGACTGGCCTGTATTGCCGCACCAATTAAAGAGGCGCTATAATCGCTGCCTCCTCGATTTAAATTATCAATTTGATTTTCTTCATTACGACAGATAAAACCTTGTGTAATATAGGTATTCACCTGATGATTTGCCAACACCTTAGCAATCCTGTCTTTGATCAGGGCCGATTTTGGTTCGCCAAACTGATCTATAAACATAAAATCCAGGGCTGACAATAATACTGACTGAACGTTCAATTCTTCCATATACAATTGAAACAGGTTCGTTGAAACCAGTTCTCCCTGTGCCATAACGATCTTTTCATTATCCACAGTAAATGTTTCTTCACTAAGCGTTCTTAATCGTTGATGATGTTTCTTTAAAACAATCTGTGCCTTATAAAACCCTTCATCAGAATCCAGCAAGTCTTTTGCTACCAACAAATACTTATCATTTAAAGCATCTATTTTTTCAAGGGCTTGATTAATTTTACCCTCCCTTAACAAGTCACAAATTGAAACAAGCGTATTTGTGACACCAGACATTGCAGACAAGACGACTACCTTATCCTCCTTCACACCCTGAACAATACGAGCGACCTTTTTGAAATTCTCAACAGACCCTACAGAAGTTCCACCAAATTTTAAAACTAACATAACTACGTGTTTTTTTTTGCAAATATTATGAAATTGCCAATTGCGGTAAAATTTTTATAATATATTTACATATTATAACAAATTGTTCAAATTTTAACAATGAAAACGATTCAAGAAACGGTTGAAACCATCATCAAAAGAACTCCTTTTATCGAAGAGGCTATGCAAGATAAACTGATCAATGTATCCTCGCTTGCAAGAATCATTCAACCTGAAGTTGAAGATTCTTTAGGTAAAGAAATTAAAACCGGGGCCATCATGATGTCGATCAATCGAATGTCGCCCATAGAAATCCTAAAAATCAGAAAAAACATTAAATCTCTTTCGTTAAAATTAGGAGATTTTATCGTGCGATCAGACCTTTTCGACTATACCTATAAAAACTCAGCGACTTTGCACAAGCAAATATCCCTGATCTTTGCGATGATCGGTGATAACAGGGAGTCGTTTTTTACAGTATCTCAGGGGATTTTTGAAACAAATATAGTCGTCAGCGCCAATTTAAAAGATGAAATTGACGGTCTGTTTGAAAATGAAGAATTGATCAATTCCATGTCAAAACTAGCCTCGATTACCATAAAATTACCCAAAACGAATTTAGAACAATCTGGGATCTACTATTTTATATTGAAACAACTGGCTTGGTCAAATATTCCGGTTCAGGAGGTCATTTCAACAACACATGAAATAACCCTCGTTGTGAAAGAAACTGATATCAATAAGACGTTTTCTATTTTAATAGATTTGAAGAAAACCTGAATTTAAAGGAATCTAAAGCTTTTGTTTGTACTTTTCTTGAAAGAATTGAAAATACATATAGAGCAAATAATTCACCTCCATTCCATAGTCTAGTTTAGGATCATAATTAATCTGTCGTTCATAGATCATGCCATTGTATCCGTTTGGCAACATCACCCTTCTATTCCATTCAGTCACATAAAACAGATTCTTGCTCTCAAGTGTGGGTTGCGTAAAATAACTAGACGATCGCTGGGTTGCCAGCCATGACTCAAAGCCCATCTCTATGATGGTGATTTCATATTCCAGTTCTTTGTTTTCAATTTTAATGGTATCTACTGACACCGTTGCCTGGTTGACATCACTCGATGAAACAGGCTGCTTCTTGGCATCACAGGAAAGTATCATGAAGATACCTATACATATCAAAGTAATCATTCTCATGCCAATCGTTTTATTTCTTAAGCACAAAATTAATGCCATTTTAGCTACTGCTTCAATTCTTTAAAAACCAATCCCAAATAATCATAAATATTGGAAGCGATAAAGGATTCTTCTGATTCTAAATGCCGAATACCTAAATCAGCTGCCCGTCCATGACAGTAAACGCCTAATAGAGCTGCCTCAATAGCACTATAGCCTTGGGCCATAAAAGATGTAATAATTCCGGTTAATACATCTCCACTTCCGGCTGTGGCCAATGCAGTACTTCCACTTTGGTTGAACCATACCTTATTATCGAATGCAATCGCAGTATAGGCTCCTTTTAAAACAACAAGGCATTTGTACCTGCTGGCAAATGCGGTTAACTTTTCAAGTTTTTCAAAATCATCGGTCCAAGGTCCCACCAGCCTTTCGAATTCTTTGGGATGAGGCGTTAGTATCGTATTTTCAGGAATTCTCTTTTTCAAATCTTCAAATTCCGATAGTATATTCAGTCCATCTGCATCGATCAGCAAGGGAATTTTACAATTCGAATAAAAATCCACAAAACCCTTTTTGGTTTTTAAATGTGTTCCCAGTCCAGGTCCAACACCAATGGCTGTGGGTTTGGTTTTAAAATTAAAAAACTGCACAAATTTTTCATCATCCACTTCAACCATTACCTCCGGATTAGAAGCCTGGATAGCAGTATAGCCACATTTAGGAATATAGGCAGAAACCAATCCTGCGCCTGACTTTAAAGCTGCTTTTGTAGCAAGGATTACGGCCCCCACCTTTCCGAAACTCCCCCCGATGATAAGACCATGCCCAAAAGTTCCTTTGTGAGAAAAACGAGCCCTCTTTTTATAAATTCCCTTGACATCAATTCGTTCTACCAAACGATGTGGCGTTTGGGCATTCTCTATAAAATCTGAATTCAAACCAATATCAAGGACCTGCCAAGAACCGATGAATTGTTGATTTTCAGGTAATAAAAAAGATAATTTGACTG
>CAYQPI010000282.1:0-3063 GCA_964419405.1 uncultured Flavobacteriaceae bacterium | reverse complement strand
TCAAATGTGTTCGCTGTCGGCGAATCTTGGGGATACAAGAACGATCGTGACACATCCGGCATCTTCGACGCATAGCAAACTGTCAATTGAAGAAAGAAAAACGGTAGGAATAACGGATGTATTGATTCGTGTATCCGTTGGATTGGAAAATATTTCAGATATTGTGGAGGACTTGTCGCAAGCCCTAAACAGTTGAAAGCATGGTACTATTTAATTCTAAGAACGAGCAATATTATAAAAGAGGAGAAACAAAAAGAAGAAGTGTTGTAAAGGCATTCACCTGGAGAACTTTAGGCACCTTGGATACCATTGTAATATCATACTTCCTTACGGGGGAGATAAAAACAGCCGTATCGATTGGTGGGATAGAGATCTTTACAAAAATGTTCCTGTATTTTTTTCATGAAAGAACATGGAACATGATCAAGTGGGGTAAAAGAGGATTATGAAAGATACATTAGAGAAAATTTTAGAACAGCGCATCATGATTTTAGATGGTGCCATGGGTACGATGATTCAAGCCTATAAATTCGAAGAAGAAGACTATAGAGGTGAACGATTTAAAGATTATGAGATTCTTTTAAAGGGAAATAATGACCTGCTGTCTTTGACACAGCCAGAGGCCATTAAAGAGATCCACCGAAAGTATTTTGAGGCAGGGGCCGATATCGTAGAGACAAATACCTTCTCAGGAACTACCATTGCCATGGCAGATTACGCCATGGAAGATTTGGTATATGAATTAAACTACGAATCGGCAAGACTAGCCAAAGAAGTGGCCCAGGAGTTTACAAAAAAAGAACCGCATAAACCTAGATTTGTGGCAGGTTCAATGGGGCCTACCAATAAAACGGCAAGCATGTCTCCTGATGTAAATGATCCAGGATTTAGAGCGATTACCTTTGATGCGCTTCGACTGGCGTATAAGCAGCAGGCTGAAGCCTTGTTGGATGGGGGTTCAGATATCTTGTTGGTTGAAACCGTCTTTGATACGTTAAATGCCAAGGCGGCCTTGTTCGCTATCGAAGAGATTAAAGAAGAAAGGGGAATTGATATTCCTGTCATGTTAAGCGGTACCATTACAGATGCCAGTGGCAGGACCTTATCAGGACAAACAGCGGAGGCATTTTTGATATCGGTGGCACATATACCATTGTTTACCATCGGTTTTAATTGTGCCTTGGGGGCCAATTTGCTACAGCCTCATTTAGAAGCGATTTCTCCAAAAACGGATTTTGCCATATCAGCGCATCCCAATGCCGGTTTGCCAAACGCCTTTGGAGAATATGATGAAACACCAGAACAAATGGCCAGCCAGATCGAAGAGTATATGAAGCGAAGTTTGGTGAATATTGTAGGTGGTTGTTGTGGTACAACTCCTGATCATATCAAAGCTATTGCAGAATTGGCGGCAAAATACGAGCCAAGAAATAAAACAATAGCTGCCTCATAATGGTGTTAGAAGTAGCCATATTACAGATTAAAACAGGCTTGTCTTCTGAATTTGAGAAGCGTTTTGAAGAGGCTCAAAAAATTATTTCAGCCCAGGAAGGATATATTTCTCATGAGTTGAAAAAATGTATGGAACAAGAAGATAAGTACCTGCTTTTGGTGCAATGGAAACGTGTAGAAGATCATGAAATAGGATTTAGAGGTTCAAATGATTACCAGCAATGGAAAAAACTATTGCATCATTATTATGAACCTTTTCCGCTTGTAGAACATTATCTATAAAGAATGAAAACAGAGAATAAAAAATATTTACATCTATCAGGTCTTGAACCTTTGGTTCTCAATGAGAACAGCAACTTTATCAATGTAGGTGAAAGAACCAATGTTGCCGGATCAAAAAAGTTTTTACGGCTGATCAAAGAAGAAAAGTTTGATGAGGCCTTAGATATTGCCCGACATCAGGTTGACGGTGGGGCGCAGATCATCGATATCAATATGGATGATGGATTGATCGACGGAAAAGAAGCCATGGTCAGGTTTATGAATTTAATAGCGGCCGAGCCGGATATTTGCCGTGTTCCGATCATGATCGATAGCTCGAAGTGGGAAATCATTGAAGCAGGATTACAGGTAGCCCAGGGAAAGTGTGTGGTGAATTCCATTTCGCTAAAAGAAGGTGAAGAAAAGTTTATCTGGGAAGCAACACGTATCAAACGATATGGAGCTGCTGTGATCGTCATGGCCTTTGACGAGGTAGGTCAGGCAGATAATTACGAACGACGTATTGAGATTGCGAAGCGTTCTTATGATGTGTTGGTCAACAAAGTAGGTTTTGCAAGTGAGGATATTATTTTTGATCTGAATATATTCCCGGTGGCAACGGGAATGGAAGAACACAGGCTGAATGCGGTTGATTTTATTGAGGCCACCAGGTGGGTAAGAACGAATTTGCCAAATGTAAGTGTAAGTGGAGGAGTCAGTAATGTATCCTTTTCTTTTAGAGGAAATAATGTGGTGCGAGAAGCCATGCATTCTGTCTTTTTATATCATGCGATCAAGGCAGGTATGAACATCGGAATTGTGAATCCAACCATGTTGGAGGTCTATGATGAAATACCAAAAGACCTCTTAGAGCATGTAGAAGATGTTATTTTGGATCGAAGACCAGATGCCACTGAAAGATTGCTTGATTTTGCCCAATCTGTCAAGGGAAGTAAGAAGGTGGAGGTTGCGAATCAGGAATGGCGTAATGAACCTGTTCAAGAACGGATAACGCATGCCCTGGTAAAAGGAATCGACGCCTTTATTATAGAAGATGTAGAAGAAGCAAGATTGGCCGTTAACAAACCTATTGAGGTAATCGAGGGACATTTGATGAATGGTATGAATGTGGTTGGTGATCTGTTTGGCTCCGGCAAGATGTTTTTGCCTCAGGTGGTAAAATCTGCCCGAGTGATGAAAAAAGCAGTTGCCTATTTAAACCCATTTATAGAAGAAGAAAAAGGAGACAGTCAGAAGTCTCTGGGTAAAATTTTAATGGCAACCGTAAAAGGCGATGTACACGATATTGGAAAGAATATTGTGAGTGTAGTTTTAGGCTGTAATAACTAT
>CAYQPI010000281.1:0-5588 GCA_964419405.1 uncultured Flavobacteriaceae bacterium | reverse complement strand
AAAAAGAAAAAGAAGGATTTATATATCATATTTATGAAGTCTACGATATAAGGCAGTTCTCGTCAAGCCAAGTTCTTTGGCCGATTTTGATATATTGCCCTTATTCTTTTCTATCACATTCAAAATGGTCGATTTCTCAAGAGCCTCTAAATTCAAAGTCTTTGGACTCGAGGTTTTTGATTTGCTTTCTATAGCCGAAAAGACCAAATCATCGGCTTGCAGCAAACTCCCTTCGGCCATTATCACGGCACGTTCCAAAACATATTGTAATTCTCTAACATTTCCAGGAAATGCATGCTCTTTTAGTTTTTTAATAAAACCCGGACTTAATTTAAAAGGATCCTTAAAATACTTCTCGGCATATGAATCAATAAAATAGTGACTTAGCAGGGTGATATCTGTCCCTCGATCTCTTAATGGCGGCATAATGACATCAACCGTATTAATGCGATACACAAGATCCTTTCTAAATTTTTGTTCGTCTGCCAAATCAGCTACTTCAAGATTCGTGGCACAAATCAGTCTAATATCCAGATCAATACTCTTATTAGACCCCAGTGGTGTCACCTGTCTGTTTTGTAATACACTAAGCAATCTGACTTGCTGCCCTAAGGTGATATTTCCTATTTCATCTAAAAATAAGGTTCCACCATTTGCCGCTTCAAACCTTCCGATTCTATCTTCATGAGCCCCTGTAAAGGCTCCTTTTTTATAGCCAAATAATTCACTTTCAAATAAGGTAGTGCTTAGCGCACCAACATCAACTTTTACAAAAGGTTGATGCTTTCTATTTGAATGTTCATGAATAGCCTGTGCAATCAAATCCTTTCCGGTTCCATTCTCACCCAGAATCAGCATATTGGCATCTGTAGGGGCTACCTTTTGTATCTTCAAAAATACGTCTAGCATCACATCACTTTCTCCAACAATTCTAGGGCCTTTCTTGCTATCTAATTGACTAGGCTTGGATGTTTTCTTTTTCAGTAGAATTGCTGTTAGTGCTTCCATCATTTTTTCATTCTTCCACGGTTTTACCAAAAAATCAGAGGCACCTTCTTTTAATGATCGGATGGCTAAATCAATATCGCCATAAGCGGTAATTAAAATAACATCGATTGCTGCAGTAACTTCTTTTATTTTATGCAACCAATAAATACCTTCATTGCCGGTGTTTACCAGACCATTAAAATTCATATCAAGAATGACGATATCAAAATCATGTGTGCGAAGAAGTTCTATAATTGTATTGGGATTCTTATTGACAACTACAGATTTAACTGAAGACTTTAATAAGAGTCGAAGTGCTGTCAAAACATCTTCGTCGTCATCAATAATTAAAATATTGGCGTTTTTCAATTGCATATTCAAATTTAATAATTAATAATGACCGTATAATATGATAGGCAGCACAAATTTTTACTGGGCCTAAATGTGTATCACTTTCGTACAGAAACTGTATCGTTTCCGAACACTTCATCCTTATCAAATTGTTCTTATGCGCTGATTTAAAGCATTTTACATTTGTGGCACGAATTTACCATAGAAAATAGCAAAGATATTATTTATGGATGTCCCTATTGAAAAGAAAAAGTTTCCACAGTCTAAACTGCTTATGATCGGGCTGGGCGCGTCAATTCTGGCCCTTGTCATATTTGTACTGGTATCTTCTTCGGGAGGCTCTAAACTGAAGGTACAAAAAGAACGTTTGAGTTTTCACACCATTGATAATGGCGTTTTTCAGGAAAATATTCCGGTCAACGGCGTGGTACTTCCCATCACCACTATTTATCTCGATGCCATTGAAGGTGGTCGTGTAGAAGAGAAATTTGTAGAGGATGGTGCCGTGATGAAAAAGGGTGATCCAATCTTAAGGCTTTCTAATACCGACCTAGAATTGAGTCTGGTCAACCAGGAAACCTCTGTTTATAATTTATTGACACAGATGCAGATTTCTCAAAATGCCGCAAGACAAAATACCATCAACAAACTGAATCAATTTACAGATGTAGAAAGTCGCCTGATCGAGGCAGAGCGCTTGTACAAGCTCAATAAGGAGCTGTATGAAAAAGATGTTATTGCCCGTCAGGACCTCATCCAAGCTGAAAACGAATACAATTACCAAAAACAGCGCATGCATTTGGCTAACGAAATTTTATCTCAGGATTCGGTGGCTGTAAAACAAGAAAACCACCAGGTTCAGAGCTCCTTAGAAAGAACTCAGAATGCGCTCGAACTAATGCGTAGAAAGGTGGCAGATTTAGTTGTTAAGGCTCCAATGGACGGTCAGCTGACATCACTGGATGCCGAAATTGGGCAATCAAAAACCAAAGGTGAGCGCCTAGGTCAAATAGATGCATTAAGCGGGTTCAAAGTTCGTGTAGATATTGATGAACATTATATCAGTCGAATTTATACGGGTCAACGTGGCTCATTCACATTTAATAATGATCAATACTTCTTGGTGATTAAAAAAGTATACACCCAGGTATCTAATGGTCGTTTCCAGGTAGATATGGAATTTGAAAATGAGGTTCCAGATGGGATCAGACGTGGTCAAACCCTTCAAATTCGCCTGGCCTTGAGTCAGGAAAAAGAAGCGCTTTTAGTTGCTAAGGGAGGCTTCTTTCAAAAAACCGGGGGTAACTGGATTTTTAAAGTCAGTGATGATGGTGCCTCGGCCTACAGAGTCGATATCTCACTAGGAAGTCAAAATACGGAGTATTTCGAGGTATTGAATGGTCTTCAGGCCGGTGACAAAGTCATTACGTCCAGTTATGATAATTATGGCGATATAAGTGAGCTCATCCTAACAGAATAAAAAAATAAAGAGAACTATAAACAGCATAAAAAAATAAGAACTTATGATATCAATAACCGATTTAGAAAAATTCTATAGCACCGACGAAGTGCGGACAATTGCATTAAACAAATTATCATTTGAGGTAAAAGAAGGAGAATTTGTGGCCATAATGGGACCTTCAGGCTGCGGTAAATCTACTTTATTAAACATTCTGGGCTTACTTGACGATCCGGATGGAGGCCGTTTTCAATTCAACGATATCGAAGTTTCTGGATTTAATGAGCGAAAGCGTGCCCATTTGAGAAAACAAAATATTGGTTTCGTATTCCAAAGCTTTAATTTAATAGATGAACTTACGGTATATGAAAATGTTGAATTACCTCTCATTTACACAGGAGTGAAATCAGATGAACGAAAAAAACGTGTAGAAGAAGTATTAGAAAAAATGCAGATCATGCATCGGAGAAAGCACTTTCCTCAACAGTTGTCAGGTGGTCAACAACAACGCGTTGCTGTCGCACGAGCTGTTGTCAATAAGCCAAAATTAATTCTTGCGGATGAGCCTACCGGGAACCTGGATAGTAAAAACGGGAACGAGGTGATGGATTTACTTATCGAATTGAATGAAGCAGGCACAACCATCATTATGGTGACACATAGTGAACACGATGCAAAATACAGTCATCGCATTATACGCATGCTAGATGGTCAAAAGGTAACAGAAAATCTTCTCGTCTAATTCATCCCCTTAAAGAAACACAATCATGATTAGGAATTATTTTAAAGTCGCATGGAGAAACTTGTTAAAGAACAAGATCTATTCATTTATTAATATTTTCGGCTTAGCCATCGGTATGGCTGTTAGCATAATGATTTCACTGTGGATCATTGACGAACTCAACTACAATAAGGAATTTGAAAACTACGACTCCATTGCTCAGATTTATCAAAGCCAAACGTTTAATGGTGTTATCAGTACAGGGCAAGCAATTCCAAGACCATTAGAAAACTTATTAAGAGACGATTATGGCTCAAATTTTAAGCATTTATCCATGGCGTCCTGGAACAACAATCTGTATTTGAAGTATGGTGAATCTAACCTTTCCATTAGTGGAAATTTTATGCAGGAACCCATGCTCGACATTCTCCAATTAGAGATTTTAAAAGGGAAGGAAAATGGTTTGGTAGAAAAGAACAGTGTCATGATTTCAGTCTCCACTGCCAAAGCTTTATTCGGTGATGAAGAACCTATTGGAAAAATCATTAAGGCAAATAATGCTTATGACATGTTAGTCACTAGTGTGTATAAAGATGTTTCCAATACAAGTTCATTTGAAGACATGCACTATATCATGCCCTGGAAACATTATATCACCACCCAATCCTGGATAGAGAATGCCGCCGATTCATGGGGCAATAATTCCTTTCAAATGTTTGTGCAGATTGCTGATAATACAACAATGGCAGGAGTTACTGAAAAAATTATTGATTCAAAGAAGAAAGCCAATGAAGACACGGCAGAATTCAATCCTCAAATTCAACTACTGCCCATGAAGGATTGGCACCTCAGGTCAAATTTTGAGAATGGAGTGCAATCAGGTGGTCGCATAGAAAACGTTTGGCTATTCGCTATAATAGGTGCATTTGTGCTGCTTCTTGCCTGTATTAATTTTATGAACTTAAGTACTGCGAGATCCGAAAAACGTGCCTTAGAAGTTGGTATTCGCAAAGCGATCGGGTCTACCAGAAATCAATTGATCAATCAATTTCTAAGTGAATCTTTACTGGTAGTTATTTTTGCCTACATCCTGGCCCTGGTCCTGGTATTAATTTCTTTAAATGGATTCAATTACCTGGCCTCCAAAACAATTGAATTCCCTTGGAGCAATTGGCGCTTCTGGAGTTATTCAGTCATTTTTATTGTCTTTACCGCGCTTATCTCAGGGAGTTATCCAGCACTATACCTATCCTCTTTTAATCCAATTAAGGTACTTAAAGGAACTTTCAGAGCTGGCCGCTTTGCGGCTGTGCCCAGGAAGGTTTTAGTTGTGACTCAATTTACTGTTTCCGTTGCGTTGATTATTGGAACCTTAATTGTGATGAGTCAAATACAATACAGTAAAGATCGTCCTGTAGGATATGATAAGGCTGGTTTAATTCAAATTCCGATCATGAGCGGAGATTTTTCAGGAAAGCATGACTTCATGCGAAATCAATTCATAGCTTCCGGTGGTGCCATTGAAATGTCTACCTCGAGTAGTCCTACAACGCAAGTTTGGTCCAATAGAAGCGGATATACCTGGGAAGGGAAACCCGAAGGATTTCAGGAAGATTTTGCCTGGACCGAAGTCTCGTATGAGTACGTAAAATCTACAGGAATGAAAATTATTGACGGTCGTGACTTTTCAAGAGAATTTGCTACCGATTCAAATGCCGTATTGATCAATAAAACTGCCATCGCTTATATGGGAATAAAAGACCCAGTAGGTAAATATCTCCGAGATAGTGGTGATGGAGATGATCCAGATCCACCAAGACAAATTATTGGAGTAGTTGAAGATGTGATAACGCAGTCACCCTATTCACCGGTAAAACAAGCCCTGTATGTATTTGATGCCTATGATAATGTGAGCTATTATAATCTAAGGCTGAATCCTGACAAAAGTGTGGCAGACAATTTAAAAAGTATTGAAAACACTTTTAAGACTCATTTCCCGAACTTGCCTTTTCGATATGATTTTGTTGATGAACGATACGCCCAAAAGTTCGCCGCCGAAGAGCGGGTAGC
>CAYQPI010000280.1:0-12277 GCA_964419405.1 uncultured Flavobacteriaceae bacterium | reverse complement strand
GGATAAAAACATTTTGCTAAGTGCTACGGACGAAGCGATTTCAAGCTTATCTGAGAAAGGTTTCAATCCTCAATTTGGGGCAAGACCAATTAAACGAGTGATTCAAAAAGAAGTACTAAATGAATTATCGAAAGAAATACTATCGGGAAAAATCACA
The DNA here is from genome assembly GCA_964419405.1 of uncultured Flavobacteriaceae bacterium. GTDB lineage: Bacteria > Bacteroidota > Bacteroidia > Flavobacteriales > Flavobacteriaceae > Lutimonas. Next base: position 12,120 of record CAYQPI010000280.1, on the reverse strand, counting down.
GCTAAAAGTGATATTTTACTAGATTCCTTTGATGATAAACTAGTGTTTAGAAACAAATAACAGGCAACATATCATTAAAAAAGGCCACTATTCTGTGGCCTTTTTTGTTGCCTTATGTCTGATTATCTGTTAAATCAATAGTTTACACTCAAATTATTTTCATTTTATCAAATTATCAAATTCGAAATTAAAAAGTCGGTAAATCTCTGCATAAAATAGTATTATCCTTGTATTCTTATTAAATTTGCATCAAACTCAGTAAAACCCTATGAATATACAACCAAAGTCTAAACGGTTCAATCAGAATATACTAACTAAATATCAGATTTATAACAGTATATTTATCACCTTACCTTTTGATAATATAAGTAATACCGGTGTTTTAATGCCCTTACTTAAAAGTGAATGTGAAAAAGGTTTTGCCAAAGGCCTTACCCCTTTGGAAATTATAGACAAGTTTTTCGACAAATACCAAGACAACACCTCGGAAAAAGAAAAAATTGACCTTCTTTTTAAGTTTATTCAATACATTGAACGACAGGTTGTTTTGTTTGACGCCATTGAGGATGCTGCTTTTCCGGTGATCCACAATCTCGATGGGATCGGGACCTTGAGAAATACCAAAGAAGAAGCGTTTTCCCAAAATAAGAAAGAAGCCCTTCAAAATTACCTGGAAGCCTTTAAAGTTAGACTGGTGCTAACGGCCCACCCTACCCAGTTTTATCCTGGTTCAGTATTGGGTATCATAACTGATCTTACAAATGCCATTGAAAGAAATGACCTGGTCATCATTAAAAAATTATTGGCTCAATTAGGAGTAACACCATTTTTGAAAGCAGCCAAGCCTTCTCCATTAGACGAGGCGACCAATTTAATATGGTATTTGGAAAACATTTTCTACCATGCAGCTGGTTCGATATACAACTATATTGAAAGTAATATATATGAAGGTAAGGAAATCAAGAATGAGTTTATTAGTCTTGGTTTTTGGCCTGGTGGTGACAGAGATGGAAACCCTTTTGTGACCACTGAAATCACTGAGAAGGTAGCCAAAAAACTGAGGCAATCTGTTTTGAGAAATTACTACAGAGATATTAAAAAACTTCGAAGAAAACTGACCTTTAAAAAGGTAGCAGATATTGTTCTTGAGGTTGAAGACAAACTCTACAGAAGTTTTATAGAACCAGACAAGATCATCTATTCTCAGGAAGAGTTTTTAGCTAAACTTTTTGAAATCAAAGAGCTTCTGGTTGATCATTATCAATCGCTATACCTGACCGAATTAAAAGACCTGATACACAAGGTAAGAATCTTTGGGTTTTATTTTGCAACACTTGATATTCGTCAGGATAGCAGGATACATCACAAAGTGTTTACATACATTACCGAAAGCCTCCAGCAAGAAGGCTCCTCCATATTCCCGGATGATTACCACACCTTAGATGAAGCGGCTCAGATCAAGTGCCTATCAACGATCAGTGGAAGCATAAAGTCAAACCAGTTTGAGGATGAGCTGGTTGTTAAGACTCTGGGCTCTATTGAAGCTTTAAAGAAAATCCAGTTAAGCAACGGAGAAAAAGGAGCCAATCGCTATATCATATCCAACAACCAAAGTGCTCTTAATGTCATGGAGGTCTTTGCCATGTTGAAATTAACAGCATTCCAAGACGACCTTACAGCTGATATCGTGCCACTGTTTGAAACCGTTGATGATCTCTTATGTTCTGCTGAAGTCATGGAAAAGTTGTATTCAAATAAAGAATACAGAAAGCACCTTGAAAAACGCAACAACAAGCAGACCATTATGCTTGGTTTTTCTGATGGCACAAAAGACGGAGGTTATTTGATGGCCAACTGGTCGATCTTTAAAGCAAAAGAAGAATTGACAAGGATTTCCAGAAAACACAACATAAAAGCTATATTTTTTGACGGAAGAGGTGGACCGCCAGCAAGAGGTGGAGGAAAAACACATCAGTTTTATGCATCGCTCGGGCCTACTATTGAAAACGAAGAAGTTCAATTGACAATTCAAGGTCAGACCATTAGTTCTAACTTTGGAACCACTGATTCTGCTCAATACAACCTCGAACAATTGATGAGTTCGGGAGTCAGCAATGAGTTTTTTGACAGCGCCAAAAACAGGCTTACTGATGAACAGAAAGAAATCATGGATGAACTGGCTCATTTAAGCTATTCGGCCTATACCGATTTTAAAAATCATGATAAGTTTCTGCCTTATCTCGAACAAATGAGTACCTTGAAGTATTATGCCAAAACAAACATCGGCAGTCGTCCTTCCAAGAGAAATAATTCTGATAAATTAAACTTTGGTGACTTGAGAGCAATTCCGTTTGTTGGATCCTGGAGCCAGCTTAAACAAAATGTTCCTGGATTTTTCGGGGTGGGTACCGCTTTACAGAAGTTTGAAGATGAAGGTTCTTTTGACAAAGTAGTGAGTTTTTATAATAATTCTAAATTTTTCAAAAGCCTTATTGACAACAGCATGATGTCAATGAAAAAATCATTTTTTGAATTGACCAGATATATGGAAAAGGATCCTGAATTTGGTGACTTCTGGAAATTGATCTACAATGAGTTTCTTACTTCCAAGCGATTGGTTTTAAAACTTGGCAATCAATCTGAACTGATGCAAAATTACCCTGTTAGCAAAGCCTCCATTGAAGTGAGAGAATCAATCGTGCTTCCCTTACTAACCATTCAACAGTATGCATTGAAAAAGGTACAGGAACTGAATAAAGATCCTCAGGCGGATAAGAAGAGTATCGAAGTGTATGAAAAGATCATTACGCGATCCCTCTTTGGAAATATAAATGCAAGTCGAAATTCAGCTTAATTGACTTAGCAGAAATCTTTCTCGATCTTTCACTTTATCAGTTAAAGTGAAAGATCGGTTTGGACGATTATAGCAGGGTTCAGCTCAAATTCATTCACGACACTCTTGTACATACCCGCAACACACTCATATTGAGACTGCTATTATCAACATGGAATAATACAGCCAGCATTCAGCGTTAATTCCATTCATACAGAAATGTTCTATCCCATATCAAGATTACACAAATTAATGGGTGTAACAAAAACATCAACTCAAATAAAATAAAACCTTATGTTTTAGCGTTATAGAGTTCAATAATAACAATTGCTACGAAAAATAAGGAGTTATGAAAAAGATTTTTTTGAGCTGTGCATTATGCCTTTGTATGATCGCATTTTCTTCCTGCACAACGAACGATGTAAAAGAAATTTCTGGAACAATCATCATTAAAGACCTGGGGTCACATGTTTTCAATATCAACGCTGACAATATAGACGCTACCATCATTATGGCTGGCCCGGAATCTGACAGTCCTATGATCTATGAACATGTGCCATTATTCAGAACCTCTGACTATAATGCAAAAATAGAGGTCGACAATTCAGGGAAATTAAAAACCGAATTATTAAACAATTTAGTTGTGATGTATGAAGTTGAGGCCGGAAAACTTCCAGATCAGGAATTAAATCACTTAATGCAACAAGGCTTTATAAAAATTGAATGGACAGGGCTTAATTAAAAAACCATTCCATTTTAACCATAGTACTGCTATCAGGATTCATTTTGAGAGGATTTTCAAAATTATGGCATATTTTTATTTAGATTTGCCCTATGCAGAAGAAAGTCAATATCCAAAATAAAAAAGCACGGTTTGAATATGAAATTTTGGATACCTATATCGCTGGAATTCAACTTACCGGTACTGAAATTAAATCAATACGCGACAGTAAAGCCAGAATTACTGAGAGTTTTTGTGAATTTAATGACAAAGGTGAACTGTTTGTCATCAATATGTTTATTGAACAATACAGCTACGGTAGTTTTTACAATCATCGATCAAAGGGAGAACGAAAGTTACTCCTTCAAAAAAAAGAATTAAAAAAATTGCGTAAGGAGGTGCAAAATGTTGGCCTGACCATCATTCCACTAAAATTGTTTGTTACTGACAAAGGTTGGGCAAAACTTCAAATCGGACTTGCTAAAGGGAAGAAACTTTACGACAAAAGACAAGTTCTAAAAGATCGAGATAATAAGAAATCACTCGACAGAATAAAGAAAAATTATTCATGACAATTAAAGATTATTTGACTTTTTTTCGATGGAAAAATATTTTAATGATTTTGTTGATTCAATATCTGTTCAAATATTTTCTTTTTGAACAATTTGATATTCAAGTTGCCCTAGATGACCTGCATTTCTTTTTACTTGCTATGTCCACTTGTTTTATCGCTATTGCGGGTTATATTGTCAATGACATGCACGATGTAAAAGCAGATATCATCAACAAACCTGAGAAGCTTTTTGTGGACAGGAAAATTACGAGGATCATGGCTCAAAATCTGTTTATTGGGTTTAATGCTGTGGGTCTAATCACCGGTATGTACTTGTCTTTTTATGTTGGAAACACCAATTTCTTTATCATTTACGTACTTACATCTCTACTTCTATATCAGTATGCTAAATATCTTAAAAAGAACATTTTAGTAGGGAATTTGATTGTGTCATCGGTGGTGTTGTTTTGCATTTTGATGGTGGCAGTTTTTGATGTGGGCCCTGCAACTAATGATTATAATCTCGAATCACAAAAAAGTGTTTTTAGAATTTTTCTGGTCATTGGAATCTTTGGTTTTCTGCTGACATTTTTACGAGAAATAGTGAAAGATATGGAAGATATTAAAGGTGATAAAGCAATAGATGCCAAATCTTTCCCAATCGTTTTAGGAATTGGCAAAACGAATACGATACTTATTTCAGTGACCGTTTTCTTTGTGGCTTCCCTGGCTTATTTATCTTATTTTGTATTTGATAAAAGTATGTATTTGAGCATCTACCTGCTATTACTTGTATGCCTGCCTCTACTCTATTTTGTTTTTCGCCTTAAAAAAGCAAGTAGCAAAAAAGACTATCACTGGTTAAGTGGTTTATTAAAAATTATTATGCTACTGGGAATGCTTTCAATAATGCTTATCTGATCATGCTACATGACTTATTACAACACAGAAACTTAATTCTTGCTTCCCAATCTCCAAGGAGGCATTTTTTCTTAAAAGAATTAGGTTTAGAATTTGAAATAAGGCTCAAACAAATTGAGGAGTCTTACCCAGGTCATTTAAAGGGAAAAGAGATTAGTGAATACCTTTGTAAACTGAAGGCTGCTGAGTTTTTAACAGAGCTTCAGCCTAAAGACATCCTTATTACTGCCGACACCATCGTCTGGCTGAATGGAAAGGCGCTCGGAAAACCTCAAAACAGATCACAGGCCAAAGACATGCTCAATGCGCTTTCAGAAAGTGTGCATGAGGTCATTAGTTCAGTGGCAATAACAACCACTGAGAAACAACTGGTGTTTTCTGACAGTACTGAGGTTAGTTTTGAAAAATTAAACCAAAAGGAAATTGATTATTACATAGATAATTACAAACCTTATGACAAAGCCGGAAGCTACGGAATTCAAGAATGGATAGGTTATATCGGTATCAATAAAATTAAAGGAAGCTACTTCAATGTCATGGGTTTTCCAGTCCAAAAGTTCTATCAGGCACTTCATAAAATTTAAATGTTTAATTATCTGATTAAATCATTTTTATACTAATTTAAATTGCTATTTTTGCCGCATTGTAACAAATTGATATTCCGACACACACCAATGAAAAAATACACTTTTACAGAGAAAATAGACACAAGATCTGGCTTTGGAGCCGGACTTGCTGAATTAGGAAGAACTAATGAGAATGTTGTGGCCCTATGTGCTGACCTTATTGGATCTCTTAAAATGAATACGTTTATTGACGAAAATCCTGACAGGTTTTTTCAGATTGGAATTGCAGAAGCAAACATGATGGGAATTGCAGCAGGATTGACCATTGGAGGAAAAATCCCATTTACAGGTACTTTTGCGAATTTCTCAACAGCAAGGGTTTATGATCAAATCAGACAGTCGATCGCCTATTCGGGCAAAAATGTAAAAATTTGTGCTTCACATGCCGGATTGACCTTAGGAGAAGATGGTGCAACGCATCAGACACTTGAAGATATTGGCATGATGAAAATGTTACCAGGAATGGTTGTGATCAACCCGTGTGATTACAATCAGACAAAAGCGGCAACAATTGCGATTGCTGAACATGAAGGCCCGGTGTACCTAAGATTCGGAAGACCTGCAGTTCCGGTATTCATGCCTGAAGATGAGAAATTTGAAATTGGAAAAGCGATACAATTAACGGAAGGAAAGGACGTAACAATTATAGCTACCGGACATTTGGTCTGGGAAGCCTTACAAGCCTCAGAACAACTCGATGCTATGGGTATCAGTGCTGAAGTTATAAACATTCACACTATCAAACCACTAGATGAAGAAGCTATTTTAACATCTGTGGCGAAGACCAAATGTGTGGTAACCGCTGAAGAACACAACATTCTTGGTGGTTTAGGTGAAAGTGTTGCCCGAACCCTATCATTAAACAATCCGGTTCCTCAGGAATATGTTGCAGTGAACGATAGTTTTGGGGAGTCAGGAACACCTGCTCAACTTATGGAAAAATACAATCTAAATGACAAGGCGGTTGTGGCAGCCGTTAAAAGAGTTTTAGACAGGAAATAATTCTTATTTTTATAGATAAATCCCCCACTATGAAAAATCTATATCTGCTTTTAATTGTTTTTAGTTTATCTCTCAGTGCCCAGGCTCAGTTTTTAAACTGGGGAATCAAAGGTGGAGTGAACTATAATGTGAATGGTGATGCATATGCACTTGACTCAAGTGATGAAATAATAGATACTTTTTCTTCCAGTGAAGAGGTTGGTTATCATGTAGGATTATTGACTGAAATTAAACTGCCTTTGTTTTTATACATCAGGCCTGAATTAATTTACACGCATACAGAGAGCAGTTATGATTTTGACGATGATAAAGGTAGGCTAAAAATGGACAAATTAGAATTACCTGTACTTCTAGGCTTCAGGGTATTAAAAATTGGTCGTTTCTTTTTTGGACCTAATTTTTCCTATATCATAGACACAAAACTTTCGGCCCCCGAAAGCATCAAAAATGTGAGCTATGATGATTTCACCGTGTCAGGTCAGGTAGGACTCGGACTTAACTTTGGCAAAATTGGAGCTGATATCCGCTGGGAAACTGGTTTCACTGATTCTCAGGCGAGTTTCATTAATGACACTCTTGTTCCGGATAACTCAGATCTGAACTTTGGATATGCTGACACTTCTCATTCTCAGTTTATCCTTAGTTTTTATTATAAGTTTAAATAGCCTATTCATTTTTTAATTTCTTTCTAAAAATGGTGCTGGCAGGAGGTTATTTCATATATGTGACTAAAAACCCCCTTGGCTAAAATGCAAAACTTTTTACGAAAATTGTCAATATAATTGTACATTTATATCTTGACAAAAAAACTATTAATATGAAAAAACTATTCGTTCTTGCCATTGGCATTGGTCTTTTTATGTCGTGCAATACCAATGATCCAAGCAAAGAAAACGTTGCCTTAATACAAAATTACATCAAGGCGGTAGAAAACTTAGACTATGATGCGATGGATGCCATATTAGATGACAGCTATGTTGGTGTGGGTCCATCCCGTGGTGATTCTGTAAACAAAGTTCAGGCCATTGAAAACTGGAAACAGAATGTTGAGCATTTATATAAGCAGATCAAGTATTCCAAATCCAGAAATATTGCTGTAAAAACCCCTGAAGGCGAATGGGTGTCTAACTGGGCTGACTTAACCATTGTCTACAAGAATAACGACAAACAGATAAGTATTTTAGCCAATACGATGTATCAGATAGAAAATGGAAAAATTATAAAAAGCCTGACTTTTTATAATGAGGCCGATGCCTTAGAGCAATTAGGTTATGTTTTTATTAATCCGGATGATCTATAATTTTATAAAGTTTAGTATGATGAACAATTTGACTAAAAACATTGTAATCGTTTTATTATTTGTTGGAGGAAGTACTTCAATGAACGCGCAGGGAATTGCCAGTAGTCTGGGACTATATGTATTTCCGGCAGAGAATCAAGATGCAGCCACTCAGGAAGCTGATGAAATGGCATGTTTTAAATGGGCCAAACAGCAAACGGGGTATGACCCGTTAAACCCGACAGTTTATAAGGGAGCTGAAGTCGACCGCTCTGCTGATGGATCTGCAGTTGGAGGTGCTGCCGTAGGTGCGGCTGGAGGAGCGGCCATTGGGGCCATTGCCGGTGATGCAGGTAAAGGTGCAGCGATAGGTGCTGTTGTTGGCGGTGTCAGAGGGCGAAGATCAAAAGTTGTAGGAGATGAAATGGAACAACAAGCCAATGACCAGGCAGCTGCACAAGCCTCTAAAAATGCAGCCAATGATTACAACAAAGCTTTTGCCGTATGTATGGAGGGCAAGGGTTATACTGTAAAATAATCTAATTCTCCTTAGGATGAAAAAATTGTTCACCTTGCTATTGACCTTGTCAATGGCGTATACAAGCCATTCACAGGTCTTAATTGCGCTTTTGCTGGGTGACAAATTAAATTCTGGTAAAATAGAATTTGGTTTGGATGGTGGTGTTAATTATTCTCGGATAGCAAACATGGACTCCAACAGTTTCAATAGTGAATTAAATTTGGGTTTTTATTTTGATATCAGAATGAAAAATCAATGGTATCTCAATACTGGAGTTCTTGTTAAATCCACCTTAGGTCTTGACAAACTTACAGAAGAAGACCTTGAATTTTTAGGTGCCACCACCTATGATGCAGAAGGTGATTATAAGCAGCGATTGAATTATTTTTTGGTTCCTGCCCTGGCCCGCTATAAATTTGATAATCATATGTACGTAGAACTAGGTCCTCAGTTTGGTCTTCTAACAAAAGGCTATATACAATTTGATTCTGACGTAGACGGAAATGAAGCTCGAATTCGTGAGACGAATACAGATATGATCAACAGATTTGATATGGGGCTCGCAGGAGGTGCTGGCTATAGATTATTGAAGGGGTTGGGCTGGACGATTGGCCTCAGGTATTATTATGGCTTTCTTGACGTCTATAAGGATCGAAGCGGTACTAAAAACAGCTCCCTATTTTTAAAACTAAATGTTCCTATAGGCTTGAGTGTAGAGAAAAAAGAAGAGATCAAGGACATGAAAACAAGAAAGAAACAACGTAAAGCAGACGAAAAAGAAGCTAAGAAAGCAGCAAAAGAACGCGAACAAACAAAGGATCTATGAGACTATTCAAACCGCAACAAGTATTTTTTTTGACACTCGTATTTTTATTTTTATGTAGTAGTGGGGTAAAAGCTCAATATGCCAGTACGAAAATAAAAACGAAACACGAAGCCTATACCGACAGTCTGAAACAGGTAGATTATAACTATATTTTTCCAATTTTAGGACAAGGGGCCTATCGAAAAGGCTTTGACATCCCCTACCCAGCAGGTTTGATGGCAAACTACATGTGGATGAGACAAAATCTGATTTTCGACAACATGAAACTGGGTATCAAAACGGACAATATAGACATCCCTTTGACCGATGTAGATTTTATTGAATTTGGAGAAAATATAAATACCTCTTATGCATACAATGTGAGGCCCGATCTGTGGATTTTACCCTTTCTTAATGTGTATGGAATATTCGGTGGAGGTCAGTCGAGAACAGAAGTAAACCTGACCGCCCCTATTCCTCTATACTCCAATGTTGAACAAGGTCTGAGAACTGCAGGATTCGGTATTATGGGAGCTGGAGGAGTTGGTCCTGTCTGGTTTTCTGTTGATGCAAATTTTACATGGAGTAAACCTGACCTTTTGGATAAACCTGTACAGGTAAACGTTCTCGGCATAAGAATGGGACATACCTTCAAGTTCAAAAACAAACCGGAGAGAAATTTTGCCGTGTGGGCAGGTGCCATGAGCATGCAAATGAATTCTGATACCAGTGGTGAAATTCAATTGATTGACGCCCTTCCTCCTGAGGCATGGGATAGAAAAGATGAAATCGTCAACAATTATTATGATTGGTATGAGAATGAGGCAACCCCTCCTCAAAAGATCGTTGCTGACAAAGTGCTAACCCCCATTGTTGAAAGAATTGAAGCGGCTGATGGCGACACTATTATTCGATATGGAATGGATAAACAGGTGCAGGAAAGATGGAATGGGACCATTGGAGGGCAGTTTCAATTAAACAAACGATGGATGTTTAGATCTGAAGCAGGACTCATAGGCAACAGAAAGTCAATTTTATTTTCTGTCAATTATAGATTCCTCTTATAATTCTGCCCCTTAAAAAGCGAATAATTTAACTTTTTTTTGACGCTGACTTGTGAGAATAATGTATTTTTGGCAGTGTATTCTTACAAGACTATTTTACCAGTATAGCCCATAAATAATGAGAAAATACATCTTATCAATCGTATTGATTTTGTGCGGATTATTCTTTGTTGCACTCCATTTTTTCAGCAGCAGTGACCAGACCTATTCGGAGGAGCGGTTCGCTCATCAATCTGAAAGATTTGATGAAATTTTTGATAGATTCACTACAAGAATTAAAAGCAATATTACGGCGATTAAAAACAGCTATGACTCACCTCTTATGCTCAGGGATTCGGTAGTTGCAAGGGCTTATTTTTTAAAGATACTCGAAGAGAACAAGACCCTGAATTCTATCGGATATTTTCAAGGTAATATAAAAGTAGTGGCACGAAGATCACAAAAGAGCCATGTTGTTGCGATTGATAGTTCTGCTGAAATAGGTGTAGTGAAATGGCAGCGATTTACCAATAATGAATTAATAGGTTCCTGGTTTGAGAGCATCGAAACCTCGATTTATAATACCAATTGGTACAAAGATCTTTCAACCCATAATAATGAGTTGAAATGGTATTTAAGAGAACGTGTTAATGCTGATAGTCCAGAAGATGACCAAGCTTATTTTTATGCCGCTTACTCCTACCTGGTGAATGAAAATCAAAGTGCAATCGTCTTAGAATATTCCAAAAACAAACTGTTTGAAGAATTTGGAATTTCAACAGATAAATTACAACCCAGACTTTCATTCAAGAACAGTTCTGGAAACGAACTGCATTTAAACAGTGCTTCTGAAGCGCAAGGTCTTGATCAACCATCGAAACAGGAAGCTATTGATAGCCTGCAAATAAATATCGACAAGCATTTTAGCAACTTTAAGAATCTTGACAAAGGAACCTTCAACTTTAAATATAAGAATCAAACCTACTGGAATTCATTTCAACGTTTAACGAAAGACAGTGGCATTCAGTACTACCTGTATACCTTACCTGAAGATCAATTAATACAGCCATCAGAAGCGACATTTGACGGGTATATGTTTATGATAGGAATATCGCTTATCATTCTGGGAACCATCATATTAATGATTAGGAAGAGATTCTTTTACAGGCCTAATCGAATCAAAATCCCCTCTGTTCAAGAAATTTTAAAAGAAGAAGAAAACAGATACCTTGAATTCAAATCTTCCCTGCGATGGGATTACAGACAGGAAAAGGTGAACCCAGAATTGGAAAAGGTCATTATGAAAACCATTGCTGCCTTTGGAAATACCGATGGCGGTATGTTATTGATTGGTGTCGATGATGATAAAAACATCCTCGGACTAGAGAATGATTTTCAGACCTTAAAGAAAAAAGATGCTGACTATTATGAAGTTCATCTAAGAAATTTAATGCATAAACTAATGGGTGTAAAATATGTCAGTAAATATATTCGCACACAATTCGAAACCTTAGATGGCGACAAAACAATTTGCAAAATTCGTGTGATTTCTGCGAAAGAGCCTTTGTATTTAAAATATCCAAATAAAAATGGGCATATGGAAGAGAAGTTTTATGTAAGAAGCGGAAACTCCTCTCATGAGATAAAATCAATAGCGGAGATTAATGACTACATAAATTCAAAATTCAATTCATAATTTGCGATCGACTGAAACAATAAACAAGCGATTTAGACTCAACTCATGTCTGGTTTTGTCTTTGTTTCTAAACGTCTATTCTACATACTCTCAAGAAACTGAAACTGCCATTGAAACTTCA
>CAYQPI010000279.1:0-7683 GCA_964419405.1 uncultured Flavobacteriaceae bacterium | reverse complement strand
GATGGCTACGCTTATAATGATGTAAATTTGAACAATATTAACATTTGATTTGAGTATTTTTTAATTAATGGCAAATTTTGTTTAAATTCATCTAGTGAAAACAGAATTAGAGCATATTCAGCCAAAAAAAGGTAGTTCTTTAAGTTTGTCAGTAAATCCTGATTTTAGCGATTTTTTTTACTGGCATTTTCATCCAGAATTTGAATTGGTTTTTATCGATGGAGTAGATGGTAATCGACATGTGGGACATCATTTATCCCGGTTTTTAGGAAGCGATCTGGTTTTGATTGGTTCTTATATTCCTCACCTTAATTTTGACTATGGCATTAAGGAACCCTATGAAAAGATTGTTGTTCACATTCAACAAAGTTTCTTGGAGAATGCTTTTTTGACCACTCCCGAGTTAATGCCCATACATGAGTTAATGGAGGCCTCTAAAAAAGGAATTGCATTTGGGACTAAAACGAAAAGCTTATTGAGACAGCGGATCAAAGACTTACCAACCTTAAGTGATTTTGAACAGTTTCTAGAGCTGATTGATATTTTAAACATCCTGGCCCAATCAAATGATAAAGAATACCTGCATGAGCAGCCTGTCAAGAATCAGTTTAATTCAAAGGATAAAAACAGGATTGATAGAATATATGCCTTTGTCGATGATCACTATAAAAGAAAAATTGAAATTGAAGAAGTGGCCTCTTTAAGTCATTTTTCTAAACCTGCGTTTTGTCGATATTTTAAACGAATGACCAAACTTACCTTTACTCAGTTTGTGAATCATTATAGAATCGATAAGGCTAAAAAGCTGTTGCTTTCTGGAAAGAATGTCACCGAAACCTGCTTTTCAAGTGGTTTTGAAAGCCTTTCCTATTTTAACAGGACCTTTAAAAAAATTACTGGAACCAACCCGATTTCCTTTCGTTCAAAGTATCAAAGCTGATCGCCTCGGAGCTGACTGCCTCGGAATTGACCTCCTTGGAAGTGAGAGCCTCAGTTCTCACACCCTTAGTTCTGATACCCTAGGGGGTGAGCGCCCATGCCCTCACTTCCCATCGGCTCGCTAATAATTCTTATAAAACGATATGAGTTTATTGTGCAATTGAGATTGTATTGGTTTTGTGAATTCAACAAATAATTGTTGAGGTGGTGCCGGATTGATTCTCTGGTTTTGACAAATGGCCACCTGCTCATCGCTCAAGGCTCTTAGGTCTCCGTTAAACTGTCCCCATTCATGAAACCAGACAAATTCACCAGGAAGGTCCTGATAAACGATGTCCTTATCATTCATTCCATTCTTGGTAATTGACAGGTTCACCAAACCTCTTGAAATAACTTCCATGCGATACAATACAACATCAGCACTTACCGATCCGATTACTTCTTTTTTTCTTCCACTGTCTAAGGTAACTTCACCAACAACAACGCTGTCTCGTTCCATTTTTTCAATGGTTTCTTTGGTATGTGTTTCACCCACTACGAAATCTTCAAAGTTAATTTCAAGGATTTGATCTGGGTATTCAATATTATTATTGGCGGCCTCCTCTGGAGAGTAGAACCGGATAAATTCATTATTTTCTATTTGCTGCAGCGTATTTTCAACCTGCTTGTAAAACAGATCAGCGCTCACTTCATAAAATCTCGATTGCACTGGTTTTAGATTCGCGACTACATGAAGGATTGATCTGTGATAAGCCTCATCAATTTTTTCACCAACATTTCGGTATCCAGGAACAAATTTATCAGCCTTCAGAAAATAATTGTAAGCTTGTTTGGCATTTTCTCTATTGCCCATAGACAGCTGATATAAACCAGCTTCGTACTGCTCATCAGCAGCTAGCGGCTTCATCCTGTCAAGAGTTTTATAATATTTTTTTGGATTGCTGATGACTTGTTGTGCCCCAGGTGAACGTTGTATGCTTTCGTACATATTGTTCAATTGCTTATACGTACGTACGGCCTTTGTATACTTGAAATCAACATTTGCCTGATCTTGATTCTCAAGCCTGTCCATAAATGAATTCACTGCCTGTGGATAGGCATTGGCCAGTGTTTCCTGAGCTTTTTTATTATTAGGGTTTTTGCGCAGTTTTTCAACTGATCGCATGACAGAGTCATAGTAGTTTCCTTTTTCATACTGACTTTTTGCAGTCGTGCAGGCTACGGCAACGGCCAGTAATAAAATGACGATACCTAATATATTTTTTGAAGACTTCATCTTTGTTATGCTTTAAAGTTGGTAAAATAATTGATGTCAACTTTTTAGATAACGAAAATCAGGGCTAGATATTGAATTTACAGCAATTTATTTTAAAAACGGATTATTCACGATAGGAGCGATTTGAATACGAACATTCCATAAGGCGCCATAATTGTCAGGTTTGATAATGGAATATTGGGGTTCAAATCGGAGCTTCCAGGGGGTATTGCCCCATTTTACTGTTTTGGTAATACCCAAACCGATGGGTAAGGTTAGTCTGTTCCCGGATTCAGCATTCCAGTCGATAGAAATATTCGGTCCCATACCAACAGACATTCCTTTTCCTATAATCTGTTTGCGCAGTATATATTGAACATCAGTTTTGGTAACATCACTGCGATCGGCATCCCCACCTACTGAGTTCCAATGTTGTATGATGGTACCTATGGTCCATTTTTTTGTAATACTCAAGGCCATCAAGGCCGGACCTAATTGAAATTTACCTGCACCTAAAAAATCTGAAGAGGCTGTAGGAAAAGTAAAGGTCATACCAGCTCCCCAAATGAGACCATCTTTTTTGTCAGGACCGTATAATGAAAACACATTAATATCGCCAAAACCGGTTTCCGTTCCGGTTTTTTCACCATTTGTGTCAAACTTAGGTGCCGTAACCAATGGAAAGACCGGGCGAACCAAAAGCATATTGGATTTTCCAACGGGTACGGGTAATGAGGGTTGGAAATTAAAGACATTTGAAACATGAGTTCCATCGACCAGGTCACCGGAATTAAAAGCGAGGTTTTCCTGAAAAATGATAGACCAAAATCGCGATAATGGGTTTTCTAATTGCCTGTTTAATTCGTCAATAGAGGCTTCTTCAGCGTTTGATTCTTGTTCATTGCCTAATGCATCGCCAACTTCCTGCCCCGATAAAACATTCAAACAAAGGCCGAATAGTAAAAAAAGATATGTGACTTTTTTAAAGATCATAATATAAAAGAAGCCTCCTTTTTGGAGGCTTTTTCAAGTTGTTTAATGTCCCCAGTCTCCATCGACCTTCATTTTTGAACCGTCGAATTCAATGTATTTTTCTACATCAAAAGGCATTAATTTCATTTGAGCTTCAACCATATCTTTTATGGCTTTCGTCTCAGGACGGGCGTTTGAAATTCCAGTTAAGGGAATCCCTTTGCCATTGAGTTTATCAGGATATTCTTTTTTCATCAATTCATGTCTGATCTGCATTCGGGTAAATTGCCCTTGGGTATGGATCAAAGGCACTAAATGAGGATTATGTTCTTTAGGATCCTGGTATAGATCATAGAAAGAAGCTCCAATTCCGGTGGCAACTCCAGGGTCGTCAGAAATCAAGTGTCTCTTATATCTTCCTTTAACGATTGCAGCAAGCGTATGTCCCTGATATACATAAACATAATCTCTTCGTCCAAAAGTATCTCCATTAAATAGAACTGAAGTTTGGTCCAATCCGTCAATAATCCTGTCTGTTGGAATATGTTTGGTGGCACCCGCTAGACTGGCAAACGTTGTGAAGAGATCAGAAACATGAACGATATCTCCCACAAGTTGTCCTTCTTTAATGGTTCCTGGCCAGTAAGCAATTGCTGGTACCCTGATTCCACCTTCTGTAAAATCTCCTTTTCCACCTGTAAACATGATCTCGGTCATCCCCCATCCTGGTGGTGGATTATGAACCATGGGTCCGTTATCTGCCATGATCAAGAATAAGGTGTTTTCGGCAATCCCTTCTTCATGAAGGGTTTCTTTCACCTTCCCTACGAAGGCATCAAGTCTTGCGTAGGCATTTGGTACTTTCCCACCATTCAAGGTGGCTTTTTGAGCTTCCGGCCTTAGGAAATTCAAAAAGTTTGGCCAATACTGGACAAAGAATGGTTTTTTAGCTTGTGCATTTTTCTTAATGAAGTCAATAGTTCTCTTTTCGGATTCAGCTTCCATTTTTTCATAACACTCATTGCTCGTACCGCACCATTCTTCGGCTAATTCACCTTTCTTGGCATCTAATATTTGTACCCATCCACCCGGTAATAATCCTGGATCGTCTAATTTATAAGGATCTTCCGGATATTGTTCAGGATGCAGCCCTAACACCGCATTTGCAGCATTTCCCTGAGGATTATACAAGGAAGTAATTTGATTCATCGGTGTGAATAGCGCTTCATCAAAACCCTGGTTGTGAAAGTAACTCTGTTCAATATCTCCTAAATGACCTTTTCCATAATGTGCCGTGGCGTAACCGGCTTCGGATAGTACTTCTGCCAAGGTTACTTCGTCATCAGCTAATCCTGAGAATTCATGTGGCATTCCTACCACACCCATTCCATTTCTTACAGGATGACGGCCTGTTAAAAAGGCAGCCCTTGTCGGTGTACAAGCCGGTTCTGAATACATTCTGGTGAAATTAATTCCTTCATCGGCCAACTGATTCATGTTTGGTGTTTCATAGCCTAAAACTTTTTGAATTTCAGGAAAGCCTACAGAACCGTATTGCTGATCGTCCCAAAGGATATAAACAATATTTGGCGTAGTCCCATGTTCTTTTTTGAGTTCAGCAAGGCGTTTTTGAATATCCTTGTCTTCACCTTTCCATCTTTCACCATTTTGAGATTCAAGTATGTAGTATTCGGCATCGTGAACAATTTTATCCTGAGCCAGTGATACTTCTACTGATCCAAAAAGCAAAATAAAGGTGAATAAATAGTAATGATAATGTTTCATATATACGTTGATTTTAAAAATTTTAAACAGCACCATCCCCTAGGGAGGTTGTCAATTCAATCTAAATGGAAATTTACTGATTTTAACTCAGTATTCAAAAATAAGAAATCTTTATCTTTGAAAAGATCAAAAAACGGCAACTTATGCAAGAATCATCGTCTTTTTTCAACGGCATGTTTAATGATTTTGATCAATATGCACATTTTGTTAAACAGGCTGATATTGAACACGTTCAATTAGGTAAAGGTGTATTTAATGGCACACTTTTACAGTTAGTTCACGGACCCCTTATCCTTTCCGTTCATACAATGAACCAGACCATATTGCAGCATGGAAAGGGGATTGATCATCACACAACATTTTTGATTCCAGGAAATATGGAGCAGGATTTCGTTTGGAGAAAACAAAGGTTGCGGGGAAATGTGATCGGGATTCTTCAAAGTGGAATGGAACACAATGCGATTACCAGACCAAACTTTTTAGGTATGCCAGTGTCTATTGAAAACACCTTTCTGGAAGAACTTGCCTGTGATCTTGGATATCCTGATTTTATGACGACAATTATTCAAAAAGAGTCAATTGTGATCAGGTCTGATGCCGCCGCGAGATTACATTATCTGATCAAAAAGAATTGTTCAAAAAACGGTAGTCTTGATGAAGAAGTTTTATTTGAAATACCCAAAACTATTATTGAGACTTTGTCAGAAGCGCTTGGCACAGGGGAGATTCGTCGAGGTAATTCACGACGAGAAATTTTCAGAAAAGGGCAGGAATTCATTCATGAAAATATTGAAAATACGATAAGTATACGCAATATATGTCATGATATAGGAGTCAGTGAAAGGAATCTGAGGTATGCGTTCAGGGAACAAATCGGATTGTCACCAAAACAATACCTGCAGCGTTATAAACTCAACCAGGTAAGAAGGCTACTTAAGTCAGAAAATATTCAAAACATAGGAGACATTACCCGAAGATTTGGGTTTTGGCATTCTGGTCAGTTTGCGGCTGATTATAAAAACTTATTCGGAGAACTTCCGTCTCAAACCAAACATTAGAAAGGCAAACTATTGATTACCTCGTTTTTCCTGCGTATCAGGGTACTGTCTGCTTTTTTTCGTTGTCTTTCTTTGGTCGAGAAGAGGTACTTGTATTTTGCCTTGGTAAGTTTAAAATCCATGTCTTCTTCTGTTCCTTTCAAATCGATTCCTGCTTTAAATGGCATGGGAGACTTTAAAATAGAAACATGATAATCGTAGGTCATATCTAACTTGTGATTTCCCCCTATAGCCACTTTGTAGCGATCTACCGTTACCATGGAGGGAAAAATCTCAATTTGTTGATCCTTAAAGATCATGGCAAATTCTAATTTGTCAATAGTGTTTCGCTCTTTGTTTTTAAACATCAGCATTCTGGCCATTTTTTCGAAGGTCTTTCCATTTAAAACCACCAGATTTTCTCCGGTAACATGGGCAATGGCGTCAATAGAAGAGGCATTCATATCTAAATTCGTATCGATAGAAGAATTACCCTTCATTCGTGTATTTACTTTGCCTTCAAATGAATCAACCATAGGGAGCAGCGTATCGAGAACAGGCAGTAACTCGGTCAGCTTAGATAGGTCGATATCAAAGATTTTAAAATCAAAGTCGAGGGCTGCCTGTCCTTTTACCTTGGAAGTATATGCGGCAGAGGTGGTCATCTTAGCCGCCATCGTGGTCATTTGTAAATTGGCTAGGTCGATCTTCTGATCTTTAATGGTGATCACGCCAACCACATCATCTACAATGAACTTTTTATATTTCATTTCTTTAAAGCGACTTTGTAAACTTAGGTCCAGTTTTTCAGGAACCACAAAGGATCTCGGTTGTTCCACCGATTCTGGATTATTTGACTTCAGATTTTCTGCAATCACTTCTTCAGAAGGTTTTTCTACAGGCTTTTCACCCTCGTTAACGGCTTGAATGATCTCATTGAAGTCAATGAGTTGAGATCGTACTTTAAGTTCACCTTTGAACATTTTGTCGTCAAAAAAAGCATCACCAATATTATACACTTTACCGGTAGCTTCAATATCAGAATTCCCAATCTCAATTTTGGCATGATCCAAACTAATAACCCCAGGTTCAAAACTAAATTTGGTTTTTGGCATTTTGAGCAATAATGGAAAGGAGGGTGTATAGGCATATAATTGATCGAAGGAAATATGACCATCTATTGGCCAATTGTTACCCGTTTTGGTTGATTTTAACGAGTAATTTCCTTTTGAAATTGCAAAAATGCGACCTTTGGATTTGATACCCGTTGAATCAATTTGAAATTCAGATCGAACAGACGGATTTTTTTTATTGTTTACATCTGGCTCAAGACTGACCTTGGCATTGACAAACTTTACCTTGGCAACAAGTGAATCACCAAGATTTAAATTTCCATTATCAATTAAAACAAGGGCTTTCATAACTGATATCTGGGTAGTATCTTTTAAAGGAGTTGTGGCAAACTTCACATCGAGCTGGTCTATATTTCCTTGAGAATATTTCCCGTCCTGAAAAACTAAATTGTCAATTAGAATTTTACCACCGACTACTTTTGAAGGTGTTTTTGTGAGTAGGGTGCTGGCTTGATCCTGCTCAATATGAATCGTAGCCTTGTCAAGAACAAGGTGTAAACTGTCTGTTTTGCTGCGAAATTCAATTTGTTGCATATCAAGAGAGCCAAGCGCCTGTATTTTA
>CAYQPI010000278.1:0-6607 GCA_964419405.1 uncultured Flavobacteriaceae bacterium | reverse complement strand
GCATCATGAGCGAACCACTGTTGTCTGCTGAGGATTTGTTCGGCCTTTTGGCTGTTGGAAACAAATACCCTGTTCAAGTCAGGGGGAAGCAAACCTGGCGTTTGGACAAGCACTAATTTTTGATCGAACAGGTGATCAAAGTTGATATCAAAAGTATCGGTTTCTCCCGGAATGATGCCATAGAGCAGGCGACCTTGTTCTATATCCTTGATCAATGCCTGCTTTGTGCCAAATTTGATATGCACAAATTCTCCCAAATCCAGTATTTGCTGACATAGTATTGTTTTATACAGGTGTTGTGATATTCCAATGCTTATAATTGTTTTTTTATCTGAATGTCGTTGACTAAGCATGTTTTCAGCTTCTTCCAGAGATTCAATAGAACCTGAAATCATTGTATTGACCACCTTTCCCTCATCTGTTTCAAGGACACCCTTAGATTTTCGAGTAAATAATTGCTGGCCTATATGCTGCTCAAGAGAGTTAATGTGCTGACTCACTGTTGGTTGGCTAATATTTAGTAATTCTGAAGCTCTGGAAAGTGATTTGGTTTTATACACTGTTCTAAATGTTCTGAGCCATTCTAAATTTATCATGGTATAAAAATATTAATATCATAGATACAAATTTACATTAATAATTAATAACATTTAAGCACTAGCTTTGTTTTATCAATATATGTATAATTTAATCTAAACTAGTATGTCAAAAATGAATGTAAACCCACAAGGCAAAACAGCCCTTATTAGTGGTGCAAACCGAGGAATAGGTCGGGCCATCGCTGTAGAATTATTAGAAAATGGAATTAAGAAGGTTTTTGCAGGGGCAAGAAACCTTGATAGTCTTAAAGAATTGCAATCTAGATATGGAGATCGTGTTGTTCCTGTTCAGCTGGATGTCACGGATGAAGTTTCCATAAGTGAAGCGGCTGCACAAATTGATGATTTAGATATTTTGGTGAACAATGCTGGTGTTTTTTCCATAGGGAAAATATTTTCAGAACAGGCCGTGTCAAGTTTAAAGGAAAATCTGGATGTAAATGTTTGGGGCCTGATCAATTTAACACGTAGTGTGGCTCATTTATTAAAGAAGCCAGAAGAAACATCTATCATTAATATTTCATCATTAGCTGGTTTGGCTAATATGCCTATGGCAGCTACCTATTCAATTAGTAAGGCAGCGGTGCATAGTATTTCCCAGGGTATGAGAGCCGAATTGGTGGACAATAACACGCTTGTTATTGGGGTATATCCAGGACCTATTGATACTGATATGGCAGCCTCTCTTGAGATGGAGAAAGACAGTCCTGAAAATGTGGCCAGAACCATCGTAGCTGGTTTAAATGAGGGAATCGAAGATATTTATCCGGATGTCATGTCAAAACAGGCGGGTGAATTTTATGCGACCAGTCCCAAGGCTGTAGAGCAGCAGTTTGCAACATTCGCTTAATAAGCAATGTCTAATTATTCTATGAAATTTTTGGATCAGGAGTTAAAACCAAATCCCTGCTCCAAAAGTTTCTCGTATTTTACCCTGTCAAAGGAATATAGGTAAGGAGCTTTATGAGCTCCACCTTCCAGTTGTTTTTCATGTCGGATAAAAATGTCTAACTTCAACATTTTTCTTTGAAAGTTCCCTCTGTCCAATTTTTTTTCAAGAATAGCCTCATATAAGAGTTGAAGTTCTTTCATGGTGAACTTCTCTGGCAACAAATTGATACCAAATGGTAAATAGTTGATCTGGTTTTTTATATACCGAAGGGCGGTTCGAACAATGGTGGTATGATCGAGCATTAATTCAGGTAGCTCATTCACGGGAGCCCATCTCACTTCTTCACTAAACAGGCCTGGTTGTGGATTGCATTTTTCAATATTCACGAGAGACAGATAACCTGAAGTAATAAATCGTTGGTTTAACCATGCCAAATGAGTTTCGTTAATGCCTTCAACATCGATCCTTTTATTTTCATTTTGCAATGTACTTCGATCAGCCCTTCCAAAGGTCTTGAACTGCTCAAGAAACGGCAATTCCACGCCGGTTCTTTCACTTAATACTCGAACAGCAGATTTTTCAATGTCTTCATCTTTTAGGATAAACCCACCAGGCAGTCCCCAGGCTTCGTCTTTTGATTTCCATTTAAGAATCAAAATCTTCAATTGATGATCTTCAAACCCAATAATGACGCAGTCAACCGAATGTCCTGGCAGAAACATGTCGGCTAAATTTATATTCTCGAGAGATACTTTAGAATTCATCAGGCAAATATAGTTAAAAAATATTGTGTCATTTGTACACAATAAATAAATTTTGTAATATTGTAATCAAATATCGGAACAAAGATGAAGAAAATTTTCAAAATTACAGGAATTGTTTTAGGAGCCTTATTGATCTTGATTCTTCTTGCAGGATTTGTAGGATATAGCAGAATGTCATATAAGGCATCAAACAACTATGAGAAGTTAGGAGAAAGAGCTCCTGTACTCACGGTAGATGGTCTTGATTTCAGAGATCTTAATAAAAATGGTAAACTCGATATTTATGAAGATTCAAGAGCGTCTATAGATGATCGTGTAAATGATCTGGTGTCTCAAATGTCTTTGGAAGAAAAGGCGGGTTCTATGTTTATTACCATGATCGGTATGACTCCTGAAGGAGAACCAATGGATAAACCATTTATGACATCCAACCCATTAGACATCATGATGACCTTTATGATGCCATCGAGTTCTGAAATGCTCATCAACAGAAAAATGAATAGCTTTAATATATTGCATGCCCATAAGGCAAATATATTGGCCAGGTACAACAACAATATCCAATTGATCGGTGAAAAATCAC
Source organism: uncultured Flavobacteriaceae bacterium (assembly GCA_964419405.1). Lineage (GTDB taxonomy): Bacteria > Bacteroidota > Bacteroidia > Flavobacteriales > Flavobacteriaceae > Lutimonas. The sequence continues at coordinate 3,769 of CAYQPI010000278.1, read as the reverse complement.
GATTAGGAATTCCTATTACCATCGCGTCAGATCCAAGACATGGTTCTGAGCATAATCCAGGTGCTGCTTTAAGTACGCCAACCTTTTCTCAATGGCCAACCTCTCTGGGGCTGGCAGCAACACGAGATACTGTTTTGGTTAGAGAGTTTGCTGATATAGCAAGGCAAGAATATTTATCGACTGGTATAAGACTGGCGCTTCATCCAATGGCAGACCTGGCTACAGAACCAAGATGGGGTAGATCTAACGGTACTTTTGGTGAAGATGCTGAGTTGTCTGCTATAATGACCAAGGCATATGTGCTCGGCTTTCAAGGAGACTCTTTGGGCTCCAATAGCGTAGCATGTATGACCAAGCATTTTTCAGGAGGCGGGCCACAGGCTGAGGGGGAAGATGCTCATTTCCCGTACGGAAAGGATCAGGTGTATCCAGGAGATAATTTCGACTATCATTTGATCCCATTTGAAAAGGGAGCATTTCCTGCGAAAACAGCGCAAATCATGCCATATTATGGAATTCCTGTTGATCAAACAGATGAAAATGTCGCTTTTGCTTTTAACAAAACGATCATAACAACCATGTTAAGAGAGAAATATGGATTTGACGGTGTTATTTGTACAGACTGGAATATTATCAATGCAACAAAAATGGGAGATGCCAGGGCATGGGGAGTCGAAGACTTAAGCCCCTTGGAAAGAACCAAAAAAGTAATAGATGCTGGTTGTGATCAGTTTGGTGGGGAGAGCAGTTCAGAATTGATTATTGAGCTTGTGCAAACAGGTCAAATATCTGAGACAAGAATTGATCAGTCGGTCAAAAGAATTATGAGAGATAAATTTAGATTAGGATTATTTGATGATCCTTTTGTTGACGAGTCAAAAGCCAACGATGTTGCCGGGAAGGAATCTTTTAGAAGTTTAGGGAAGATTGCGCAGGCTAAGGGAACAGTATTGTTGAAAAATGAAAACCTGTTGCCTCTTAAAAAAGGAACAAAAATATATGCTGAAGGGATGAATGAGAAAGAATTGCTCAATGCCTATGGTGAAGTTGTTGATGATCCAATGGAAGCAGATATTATTGTAAAAAGAACGAATTCTCCCTTTGACCCTAGAGATGAATATTTCCTTGAAAGCTTTTTTAAGCAGGGTAGGCTTTATTATAGCGAGGAGGAGAAAGCAGAGATGCTGGCCTTGATTTCTAAAAAACCATCGGTTGTTATTGTCAATTTGGACAGAGCAGCAGTTTTAACAGAAATAGCAGAAGCAAGTACCGCCTTGATGGCAGAATTTGGCCTTAGCGATGAAGTAGTAGCTGATCTGTTATTTGGTGTCAAGCAACCGGAAGGAAAATTGCCCATGGAATTACCTTCAAGTTGGCAGGCAGTTCTTGATCAAAAAGAAGATGTTCCTTACGATTCAAAAGACCCTTTATATAGTTTTGGATACGGACTTACATATCCTGCACAGCGTATCAGTATGACCACTGAAACAAAATAAGTTGATTAGGTTAAGTTTAGATTAGAGTGAAAAAAATACAGGGAGCTAGTAGTGACCTGTATTTTTTTTGTTTCAAAACTTAGTTTAATTTACTGAATTCAAGTAAATTCACGACTTGAAAAAAACATACCAATAACACTATATTTCATGAATAGAATTTTTACATTTCTCGTTGTTTCCCTACTTTTTTTAAGTGACATTGCCTGGTCACAGCATCAGATTATTCCTGCACCAGTTTCTTACGAATCTTCAGGAAGTCAGTTACAAATTGACCAAAGTCTGGCCCTTGTCTTACTTACTGAAAATGATGAATTGAACAAACAATTAGATGTTTTTAGAAACGATCTTAAGTCAATTGGTATTGATGTAACCGGTGCTGTTGGAGACAGTTCATCTATTAAAAGTTTGAAAATAGGCTTTCATGAAACTCCTGTTGATACGCTGGGGAATGAAGGTTATCAATTGGTTGTGGAAGAAGGAGGAATCATTTTGATGGCAAATTCGAAGGCAGGAACGTTTAATGGTCTTCAGACATTGAAACAATTATTACCTGTTAAAAGAGAGTTTTCAGCTGAAGGTGAAGCGCTTCCGATCGTTATTGAAACCTGTATCATTGAAGATTTTCCAAGATTCGGATGGAGAGGTTTGATGCTTGATGTGAGCAGACATTTTTTTACTGTTGATGAGATCAAGGCCTATTTAGATCAGATGGCGGCCTATAAAATGAATGTTTTTCACTGGCACCTGACAGATGATGAGGGATGGAGAATTGAGATAAAAACCTTTCCAAGGCTTACTGAAGTGGGGGCATGGCGAGTGGAAAGACACGGTCGCTTTGGTGCTGGAAGAGCTGCGCCTAAAAAATCTGAAAAGGCAACTGTTGGAGGTTTCTATACCCAGGAACAAATTAAAGATGTGATTGCTTATGCCGCAGAAAGAAATATTACCATTGTGCCTGAAATAGATGTGCCAGGACATAGCATGGCATTGCTGGCTGCCTATCCTCAATATTCGACCAGAAAGGAATTTAAATTTGTCAATCCCGGGGCAAAATTCGCAGATTGGTTTGATAATGGAACATTTAAAATGAATATTGAAAACACTTTGAATCCGGCTGACCCTGCCGTATATGCGTTTTTAGATATGATTTTCGGAGAAATTGCCGATTTATTTCCGGGTGAATACATTCATATGGGTGGTGATGAGTGCTACCATGGGTACTGGGAGTCAGACCCTAAAGTACAGGATTTTATGGCAAAAAATGGGATTGAAGACAGCCATGCTTTACAGAGTTATTTTGTGAAGCGCATCGAAAAGATCATTAGCAGTAAAGGCAAGAAAATGATTGGATGGGATGAAATTTTGGAAGGTGGACTGGCAGATGGAGCAGCCGTTATGAGCTGGAGAGATATGAAAGGTGGCATAGAAGCTGTTGGACTGGGACATAAGGTCGTGATGACTCCAAAACAGTTTACCTATTTAGATTATACGCAGGGTGACTATAGTGTTGAAAATAAGATTTATGCAGATCTTTCATTGAAACAGGCCTATAGTTTTGAGCCCGTTCCTGATTTTGTATTAGATCCTGACTTGATCCTTGGAGGTCAGGGGAATCTCTGGACGGAGGCAATTCCAAGTCTTTCTTTTGCATTTTATATGACCTACCCAAGAGCCCTGGCCTTGTCTGAATCATTATGGAGTACCAAAGAAAGTAAAGACTGGAAGAGTTTTACAGAGCGTATCGAATCTCATTTTGAAAGATTTGATGCCCAGAAAGTGAGCATTGCAAAAACAATTTACGAGCCTGAAGTACATGTTTATAATGAGGGACGAAAAATGATGTGCGAATTGCGTACCCCTTATGAAGATATAGAGATCTTGTATTCTATAGATAATACCTACCCGATAACAACTGGTATCAAGTACGAAGGGCCTTTTGAAATTCCGGCAGGCGAACTAAGCTTGAGGACACAGTCTTTTAGAGAGGAAAATCCCATTGGAAGGCTACTTCAGATTTCACGTAAAGATCTGGAGGCAAGAATTAAATAACTCTGAGGGTATCCGAACTGAGGGTATGAGAACTGAGGATGTCAGAAGTGAAGGCATCAAAACTGAGGGTATCAGAAGTGAGCTACTCACCTCCGATACCCTCGCGATTTTTCACCTTAGGAACCAATAATTTTCTTCATATAATTCTTGCCGGTCATGGCTGAGGCAGTGAGAAGGCCCGAAAACAGAGCTCCTCCAACGCCGGCTGTGACGATGTCCTGACC
>CAYQPI010000277.1:0-9435 GCA_964419405.1 uncultured Flavobacteriaceae bacterium | reverse complement strand
CTTTCTTTTCAAAAACATCATCGAGAATCATCTTAGGAATCTCAGCTCTAACAAGATCAAAAATATAAGCTGTTAATTGTTCATGTGGATTTTGTAATTTGTAATAAGCATCATATACCTTATCGCGTAAGATCTGATACTGAACAGAAATTTTCAATTGTACAAAAACATCATCCTGAGTTTTCGTTTCTACCACCACATCCAATTGCTGAATTCTCAAACTCAAGCGAGCTGCAATTCGGTCTATAAAAGGAATTTTGAACTGTAAACCGGCAAATCGAATGCTTTGAAATTTTCCAAAACGTTCCACGATAAAAGCCGTTTGTTGTTTTACCATAAACAGACCCAGAAATAGGATCAATAGGGTGAAAAGGATGATAGGAATTGTTGTAATCATAACAAGTATTTTTCGTTTTTTAAATGATTACTAAAGTTACAAATAAAAATTTCATTTTCAGTCTATGAAGAATGTGGAATATATATTTATTACTTTTGAGACCTATAAAAAAAAACAAAGATGAAAAGATTTCTCACTTACGCTGGAGTTTCCATATTAATTGTATTTATTATTTATATCGCTTTTATTTATTTTGTGACCTTCAGTGAAGGATACAGAGCGGGAGAATTGATCAAAATTTCTAAGAGAGGCTTGATTTTTAAAACCTGGGAAGGTAGATTAAGTCAAGGTGTTTCAGAGGAGCAGCAGTTTAATTTTTCAGTTCAGAAAAGTGATACTGAAGTTTTGGATAAACTAAAAGAATTTCAAGGGAAACGAGTTAAAGTAACTTATATTGAAAGATTTGGAACTTTCTTTTGGTTGGGTGATACAAAATATTATGTGAAAGAAGTGGAGATTTTAAAGGATCATAAAGAGTTATCTGATGAATAATCGAATTTTTAAGACGACAAAGGATTCTGAGATTGTACTGACAGAGTTGATGTTGCCTTCACACTCTAATTTTAGTGGAAAAATTCATGGAGGATTTATTTTGTCTTTAATGGATAAAACAGCATTTACTGCTGCCTCAAAATTTAGTGGGCAATACTGTGTGACTGCCTCGGTTAATCGTGTTGATTTTTTGAGTCCGATAGAGGTAGGCCAGTTAGTGACCTTAAAGGCGAAAGTCAATTATGTAGGTAATTCATCTATGGTCGTTGGAATTAGAGTGGTTTCTCAGAATATTCAAACAGGAGAAGAGAAACACTGTAATTCATCTTATTTTTCTATGGTAGCCAAAGATGAAAACGGAAAAAGTACCAGGGTACCCGGTCTGATCATTTCCAACAAAGAAGATCTGAGAAGGTTTTTACGATCAATTGAGCATATCAATCACAGGAATAACCGAAAAACAGAATTCAGCAAAAAGAATTTTATTCCAGATAACTATGCCGAAACCTTATCAAATTATAATGTAAGGATCGATTTATAGAATTTAACCCAGTTTTTCGACCGCTGAATGAATTCTTCTAACGGTTTCGTCTTTTCCTATCAAAAAAGCAATTTCAGACAAATGAGGCCCTTTTAAAGCACCAACAAGACTTAAGCGTAAAGGTTGCATCACTTTTCCAAAGCCAACTTCTTTGGAGGTAATCCATTCCTTGATAGAGATTTCTATGGTTTGAGCATCATAGTCGCTTATATTTTCAATAATCCCGGCTAATTCTGTCATAAGATCTGAAGTTCCCTCTTTCCAGTTCTTCTTTGCAGCCTTAGGGTCATATGATTCAGGAGCTTTAAAGAAGAAGCTTCCCAATTCCCAAAGGTCTTCCACAAAAGTGGCTCTCTCTTTAATCAAACCAACAACCTTGGTAATGTAATCAGCATCCAATTCTTTGTCAAAAGAGGCATCGAGTCGTGTTTCCAAAATTGGCATAAAGAGATTTGCAATGTCTCTATCTGCGGTTTTAATTAAATATTGATGTTGAAACCATTTGGTTTTTTCAGCATCAAATTTAGATCCTGATTTTCCGACTTTAGCAATATCAAAGGCCTGAACTAATTCATCTAAGGAGAATAATTCTTGTTCAGTACCTGGATTCCAGCCTAAAAATGCCAGCATATTGATAAAAGCTTCAGGAAAATACCCATCTTCTTTGTAACCTCTTGAAACCTCACCAGTTTGTTCATTTGTATAGGCTAATGGAAATACAGGGAACCCTAGTTTATCCCCATCTCTTTTACTTAATTTTCCTTTGCCGGTAGGTTTTAAAATTAATGGTAAGTGAGCGAATTCAGGACTTTCCCATCCAAACGAACGATATAATAATACGTGCAGAGCAAGTGAAGGCAGCCATTCTTCACCCCTGATCACATGACTGATCTCCATCAAATGATCATCAACAATATTCGCCAGATGATATGTGGGCATGCCATCAGATTTAAACAAGATTTTATCGTCAAGAATATTTGTATCGATTTTCATCTCGCCGCGAATCATGTCATGAAGTACAAGGGTTTCATCAACTGGAGATTTAAATCGAATTACATATTTTTCTCCTGCTTCGATTTTTTCCTGAACTTCCTCAGGAGAAAGACTTAAGGAATTTGTTAATTTTTCTCTGTTGTGCCAGTTATAAATAAACGTTTTTCCTCTTTCCTGGTGATCGTTTCTATGAAAGTCTAGTTCTTCAGCAGTATCAAAGGCATAATAGGCATGACCTGATTCTATCAATTGATCGGCATATTGTTTGTACAAACCTTTTCTTTCAGATTGACGGTAAGGACCGTAATCACCCTCTTTTTCAGGTCCTTCTGTAAAAGGAATCTGAGACCAGTTCAAAGAATCTATGATGTATTGTTCAGCATTGGCCACATACCTGTTTTGATCAGTATCTTCTATACGAAGCACAAAGGTCCCATTGTGTTTTTTAGCAAAAAGGTAATTAAACAATGCCGTTCTAACACCACCAATATGTAAAGGTCCTGTTGGGCTTGGCGCAAATCTTACTCTAACTTGTTTTGACATCTGGTACAAATTTTGCCGCAAAGATAATGGGTTATAATCTTTTAAAGAATTTCAATCCTAAAATTTATAATTGTATTTTTAGGACAATGAAAAATAACACGATGAATAACGCAAAATTCTTATTATTGTGGGTTGTATTTTTAGCAATGACTCCTAATAGTAATGCACAAGACTGGGCAAATTTGAATAGATTTAAAAAACAAAACAAAACGTTAGGGTTACCAGCAGAAGGTGAGCAAAGAGTGGTATTTATGGGTAATTCGATCACAGAAGGTTGGCCTAACAAGGATCCTGAATTTTTTGAAAACCCCAGTTATATCAACAGAGGTATTGGTGGTCAAACCACCCCTCAGATGCTGCTGCGTTTCAGGGCAGATGTAATCGATCTGCAACCAAAGGTTGTGGTCATTTTAGCGGGAACCAATGATATTGCTGGTAATACCGGTCCGATGACTCTGGAGGAGATCAGGGATAATATCATTTCTATGTGTGAATTAGCAAAGGCAAATCATATTGAAGTTGTACTTTCTTCTGTCTTACCAGCGCATGACTATGTATGGAGGCCAGGTCTTGAACCGAATATTAAAATTCCAAAATTAAATGCGCTATTACAAGAGTATGCCGAAAAAGAGAAAATTGTTTATCTCGACTATTTTTCTGCTATGGTTGATGATCGTAATGGATTACCTAAAGAACTGGCAGAAGATGGTGTACATCCTACGGTCAAAGGATATGCCATTATGAAACCTTTAGCTGAACAAGCTATATTCACTGCATTAAAGGCTGATAATTAGATTGTTAGATTAATATTTTTTTGGCGATTTAAAAATAGTATTTGCCTTTAAAACTCTACATGAGACGGAGTACCTATTTTTAAATATTGTATATTTATGTATATCTAACTGAAGACGAAAAAAATTTGACCCCGGATTTAGGGTTTTTTGGCAATAGGTTCCCTTTTGTTATTAGAAAACTAAAAATACAATTAAAATGAAAATTATTAACTTATTTACGATTCTTTTTATGGCTCTTTTGATGAGCTGTACTACAAACAGCAAGAAAGAAGTTGCTGATATGGTTTTTACCAATGGTAAGGTATATACCATTAACGATGATCAACCATTGGCGGAAGCTGTGGCTGTCAAAGACAATAAAATAGTATTCGTAGGTTCAACTAAAGAAGTAGAAGCCTATATTGGTGAAGGAACGGCAACCACAGATTTGAAAGGTAAAACGATGATGCCTGGTTTTGTAAGTGCACACGATCATTTGATCGCTTCTTCATGGGTTTCCTTAGGCGTCCAGATTTACGAAGCAAAAGACAGGGCAGAAGCTCTGGCTATGATCAAGGAATATGCTGAGGCAAATCCTGATAAAAAGGTGATCCAGGGTATTGGTTGGGATACTAATATGCTTGGAGGTTATCCGACAGCTAAAGATCTGGATGCAGCTGTTCCTGACAGACCAGCCTTTATACTTGACAATACAATTCATGATGCTTGGTTAAATACAGCGGCATTAACGGCGGCAAATATTACAAAAGATACACCGGATACTGTACCTGGAGTAACTTTTTGGAAACGTGATGAACAGGGTAATCCAACGGGAATTGCTATTGAAATTCAATGGTTTGAGGCCTATGGTCAGATCGCCTGGGATCCCGAGAATATGATAAGGGAAAGTGCTGAAAATTTGTACGGGACTGCTGCGAGCAATGGTACAACAACTTTTTTGAACCCGGGTATTGTAACCCCTAATATCAAAGATGTACATGGTGGAATGGAAAAAGATTTTGAGGTAGCCATGGATATGCTAAAATCCTGGGAAGATAAGGGGATGCTGAAGATGAGGACTGTTGCACTTCCGATGTATAAAAGTGCCGTTGGTGATCCTCAGAAGTTTGTTGACTTTGGCGTAAAAATGAATAAAAAGTACAATTCGGATAAGCTGATGGTAACAAGCTTAAAAATTCACCCTGAAGGAAATACGGTTGCTAGAACAGCTCCACATATTGAAAATTATCCTGGAACAGATCAAAACGGATCGTTTAATGTACAGCCTGATGAAACAATGGCTATCGTCACTAAGGCTGCTGAAGTAGGATTAGACGTCATGATTCATACGGATGGAGATCGTTCTTCTAAAGCTGCTATTAATGCAGCCATAGCCGCTCGAAAGATCGACCCTGATAATAGAAGTGCCTTGCATCATGCCATTTATGTTCACCCAGAAGATCAACAACGTATTATTGATCATAAAATACCGGTCAATTCAACGCCTAATTTTACGACTACCTTCGGAAACGGTGATGTAGACAACGTAAAAATAAGGGGAGCAGAACAAGTGAATAGTTCTTTGGGACGTTATCCGCATTTTGCAAGGAATGGTGTTAGAGTGAGTATTTCTGCGGACGTACCAAGTACACCACTCAGTATGCAGGGACCGCTTTTTGTTGTTCAATGTGCTGTTACCTTAAAGGATGCTTCTGATCCGGATTCAAGATTATTTCCAGAGAACCGTAAGCCTATGACAGTTGAGGAGGCCATAAAAGCGGTAACCATTGATGCCGCCTGGCAGTTGGGTATGGACGACAGAATAGGCTCCATAGAAGAAGGAAAACTGGCTGATTTCGTTATTTTGGAGGAGAGTCCTTATGAAGTGGCCCTTGATAAAATAAAAGATATCAAAGTGAGTGCCACCATCATGGATGGTCAGTATACCCATAAAAAGGATGATAGAATGGCTTATGTTACGGTTAAAGATGCGCATTTTGCTCCAATGCCAGGAGCTTTAAAAGGATGCGACCACAGTTCTGATGGACATACGCATTAATCGTAATTAGTACTATTGATAAAGGAAATGTCCTAGTGATATTTCCTTTATTCTATGAAATCAACTTTGCAAGGGATTTGATCCTTTTTAACCCTTCACTATTGGATTTAATAAAGTGTTAAAATGAATAATTTAAAAATACTGCCATTACTTTTTGCTATGTTGTTTACCACAAGTGTACTGGCACAGGAGGATGAACCTTCGAATGTGAACGAAGTGACAGACGAGAGAATTGATGCTTCAAAACCGACAAACTTCTATTCGTTTTTGGATAATACGCTGGAATATTCGGGCCAGAAGAATCAAAATGTATTTGGTTATCGAGGTAAATTAACCTTGGCATTATCAGAGGCGCACTTGGTACTTGCTGAGGTACCATTACTGTATAATGATCGAACAGAGAAGTTTGGGTTAGGGGATTTTAGGGCAAGGTATTTTTGGCTCCCTTATAAGAACTACGACAAGGTCTTTGGAGCTTTTGGGCCTTCCATAGATATTTTTGCTCCGACAGGTAGTTTTGAAGATGGTTTGGGTTCTGGTAGATGGATTCTTTCACCAGGTGTAACAGTTGGTATAATGGCTGCTGAATGGATACAGTTTTTCCCAATTTTGTCCTATCAGTATGCGAGTAAACCTGTGTATGATGACCCAACACCAGCAGCAGACATGGCAACTCACGGCCTTTCGTTTCAGGTCATAACTCCGATCGTATTCTCTGATAAATTCTTTATTCAACTTACACCGATCTTTAAAATGAATAATTTTGAGGATGAGCGAAACGACAGATTTGAACAAGAAGTATTTGCTTCTTATAGTATCAATCCAAAAATGCAAATAACGGGATTTTATAGCGGTAAATTCGAAGATGAAAATCATACTGTTAGTGCAGGTTTTACGATATTCTTCTAACCTGAATTGATATGTTGAGGCTCAGAATTTTGCTCCGGACAATTGTTTTAAATTAATTTATGAGATCTTTTTTACTAGTCTTATTTCTTTTACTATTTGGATCTTTTACTCCTGAGGCGCAGGTCTTGACCGGTCATTATAGCCCAGGACTATTCGGACTTAGATCGTCGCATGGTTTTCCAATGAATTGGTCCTATGTGAATGTTTCACACATTTATTACGCAGGAGAAATGAAAGATAACGATGGTAATATTTCAACTCTAGCAGAGCCTATTAATGTGATTGCCAATATCAGTGGAGGTATTTGGGGAACTAAAGTGGAAAAGTTAGGTGCGAATTACAATGCGGCCCTTATATTACCTTTTACCAATCTAGCTCCAAATCCAGAAACCTTAGAATTGGATCCCGAAAGAATAGGTTTGGGAGATATTAAGGTAATACCATTAATGTTGACATGGAACTTTAATCGAATCGCGCTGAATGCGCGCTATGCCTTCTGGGCGCCAACAGGAAGTTATGAAGCTGGCTCAAATAATAACAGAGGTAAGGGGTTTTGGTCTCATAATTTTGGTCTTGGAGCGACTGCTTATTTGGATGAGGCAAAAACCTGGCACTTGAGTTGGATGAACACGTTTGAAGTGAACGGTCAACAGAAAACAACAAACATTACGGCCCCATCAACTTGGGTTTCAGAATGGGGTTTTGGAAAAACTTTTGAAGAGTCCTTTAATATGGGTTTTATTGGGTATAATACAAGGCAAATTAGTGATCAAAGAGGAGGGAATGTTCCTGACGATTGGAATAATTATACGATTAACGCAATAGGAATGGAGGTTAATTACCGCACGAAGAGTAAGTGGGTCTTCATTACTCGATGGTATCTTGAATACCTGGGAGTTAACAGGCCTGAAGGAACAGTGATTAGGTTTATATTTTTAAAGAACTTCTAATAAAAGGATACTTGATGAAAAACATAGTATTTATAGCTATACTGTTGTTGACCCTCTCTATATCTGCGCAAGAACTGAGGGAAAACAATTTTAAATCCATAAAATTTGAGGTTGAAATGGATTCGCTCCCGGAGATCAATATTGATCGTTTTGACAGGTGGGCCTATTCTGAGAAGAAACACGATGTGTTTTTTTATTTCGCTCCGATGTATCAATACGGAACAGGGGAGCCTGAAAACTCCTATAATCTACACCATGATTTGGGTTTGATGTACAGATGGTTTATGGTTCACAATGATAAGGTAAAAATAAATTTTCAAGGATGGCTGGAACAGAATAGTCTTTGGTCAGGAGATAGTACAAAAGATTTTTCAATGAATACAGGGATGATCTCATCACCTAATGGTTCTTCAGTAACGGATAATGATTTTAGTATTGAAAGCTTCTTTTTTGAAATGTTTTTGTTTGAAGAAAAGTGGGATATTACACTTGGAAAATTTGACCCCTTATTTCTGACTGTTTTTACCAATTATTCGGGTTGGGATAAATACAACTACTTTTCAAAGAGTGCTGCCTCTGACCCCGTTCCTGATCTCGATGGAGGCATGGGACTTTATTCAGAGTATCATGTATCCAAGAATTTTAGTTTTGGAGGTTTAGTGGTCGATAATGAAGCCGTTAATGATTATGTATACATTCCTGAATTTGGCAGTACAAGTTGGAATTATATGGGTTTTATAAGGTTTAAGATCGGCAAAAAAAATGGCTTGTATTCTGATCATAACTTTACGGTCTATCAGCAATCTAAAACGAGCGAAAAAGGTTCGGGTTCAGGTTGGTTGTATACTGGAAATCAAGGGTTAACAGAGAAAATGATTCTTGTTTTAAAGATGTCAAACGGCTCTGGTAGGATTGATAAACTCAATGCAGCTTATGTTGCAGGATTATCATTCATAGATCCTTTCGGAAGAAGTTCTGACCAGGCTGGATTTGCCTTGATAATGAATGAGAAGGGGCAGCAGCAGGAGTATGGCATTGATACTTTTTACAGGTTTTTTATTAACCCATATGTCAATGTCGCACCAAATTTTCAGGCCTATTACACTGTCAGTGATCGAATTAATACTATTTTGGGTGTTAGAGCATTTATTACTTATTGATTGATTATTTTTACCATAGAATCACACTAACCGCTTATTTTTTAATGAAACAGTCCTTTTTTAGAAAAGATATATTTCTCATCCAGTTTTTTGTCATTTGTTTGATAAGTCAATTGTTCTATGCTCAAAGTTTCAAGGATATGTTTATCAGTAAGGAAGATGGGGCAGTAGATATGAGTGAGTTTCTGAATTCTAATACTGGTTTTTTGCCGGTTCCTATCATTATTACAGAACCTGCAGTTGGTTTAGGAGGAGGTCTTGCTCTGGCTTATTTTCACAAGGGTGAAGTCTTTGATAATGCGGGAGCAAAAGGTCTGTCACCTACCGTAAGTTTTTTAGCCGGTGCGTATACCTCAAATGATACCTGGTTCATTTTAGGAGGACATCAGGGCTCGTACCTTAAGGATAGGATCAGGTATTTAGGTGTTTTGGGTTATGTGGCACCCAATTTGACCTTTTATGGGGCTGGTTTTGATAATATTAACGATAAGTATGAGTTCAGTATGAAAGGATTCCTCACCATGCAGGAATTATTGTACCGAGTCAAGAAGGAAATTCCACTATTTTTAGGATTGAACTATTTATTTTTTTCCAATGATATTTCTTTTAAAACGGGTA
>CAYQPI010000276.1:0-10221 GCA_964419405.1 uncultured Flavobacteriaceae bacterium | reverse complement strand
GAAGTTGCTCAGATGGCTTTACTATGATTCTTTTATCTGCATTTCCTCCAGTTAGGGTCATGTTTGACTCAAACTGAATATGTCTTGACATTTTGCCATTCTTTGGGGTTCTTCCTTTTGCATAAGAAGCACTAAAACTTCCTCCCTGCCATTCTCCAAGAAAATCAGCCCCAACTGAAACAATTACATCTGCCTGATCAAAATTATAATCAGCCAAAGCTCTTACTCCGTACATTTTTTCAAAGGCATTCAATGCCGCATCTTCTGATATTGCGTCGTATACAACATGCTCAAAATTACCAACAGAAGCACCAAATTCACCAACTAATTTATGAAAAGAAGGGCTTGCTTTTGTGCCACTCAATAGGGCAATCTTCAGCCCCTTTGATTTGGCCTCATTTAAATGAGACATAACTTCTTTGTCTAAAGTAGCATAGTCAGACTCTTCACCTTTTACAAGCGGACCTCTTAGTCTATTGTTATCATACAGGGATAAAACCGACGCCTGAACTCTTGCGTTGGTTGAACCAACCTTAGAATCGGTGTTTGGTTCAATTTTAATTGGTCTTCCCTCTCTAACCTTAACAAGGATATTTGAAAAATCATACCCATCCGCAATAGAAGTCGCATAATAATCAGCCATCCCAGGTATCAAATCATCTGGTTTCACTACATAAGGAATAGAATTTACCACAGGACCCTCGCAGGCTGCCAATGAAGCAACTGCCGTGGAAAAACCTACATATTTCAAAAAGTCTCTTCTAGAAGTATCACTTGCCTCAAGAGTTTCTTTATCTCCTAAAAACTTATCAGTGGGTAAATCTTCTAAAAACTCACTTTTTTGCAGCTTTTCAACAATAGAACTATTTTCGTTTAGTTCTTCAACACTTTTCCAGTATTTCTTGTTAGATGCCATATTTAATCTTTGTGTTTATTTTTTTTAAACCGAAATACATCCGGCTCATGTAATTCATTTTTCTAGTAGTGGCACTTACCACATTCTTTTCCACCTAGCTGTGCAATAGTCACTGACTCAACGCCGTACTTCTTTGCCAGTTCTTCATGAATTTTAGCATAGTAGTCGTTTCCTTTCAAGTCAACAGCTGTTTCTTTGTGACAATCAATACACCAACCCATAGAAAGTGGTGAGAATTGATACATTTCTTCCATTTCCTCAACTGGTCCATGACACTTCTGACATGCAACACCTCCAGCAGTAACATGCTGTGCGTGGTTAAAGTAGGCGAAATCAGGTAATTTATGAATCTGAACCCATTTGATTGGTTTTTGCTCATACCCTTCTATATAAGTTAGATTCTCAGAATCCCAACCGATTGCATCATAGATTTTTTGAATTTCAGCATCGTAAAACGCTTTATCTCTTTCTGAAGATACTGGTCCGGTGTATTCTGAAATGCTCTTGTGACAGTTCATACAAACATTCACTGAAGGAATTCCAGAAGTTTTACTGTGTTTCGCTGAAGAGTGACAGTATTGACAATCAATTTTATTATCTCCAGCATGAATTTTATGTGAGAAAGCAATTGGCTGTATTGGCTGATAATCTTGGTCAAGACCAATATCCATTAAAGAATCAAACAGCACATAAGCTGTCAGGATCAATAAGAAAATAGTAGCAGCAATCTTTAAGAATCCGTTATTGCTGGCAACAAAAATCCAAGCGATAACAACCAACAAAACAAAGATCACAACATAGCTCATCCAAGCACTGGAAGTCTTAGGTGTAGCAACCGCTTCTTCTCCTGCAACTGCAGCCACTTTTTGAACATCCCCTACCGTTGTGTAGGCAATAATTGCATCGATGTCTTCATCTGACAATTGTGGAAAGGCCGTCATTGGCATACCGTTGTATTCATTAAATACATCAATCGCATCCTGATCTCCGCTAGCTCTCAAGGCATTGTTATCTTTTATCCAAGCCTTCAACCACTCAGCACTTCTTTTATCGGCGATACCTCCTAAAGCAGGCCCAATCAACTTCTTATCAAGCTTGTGACAAGAAGCACAATTTGTTTGAAACAATTTCTTACCAACAGCTACTCTTGGATCTACCTCCTGAGCGGCTGCAACATCGGCCGCAGCTTCTTTAGGCTCCCCATCGGTATAAGCAAGAATATCATTAATATCCTGCTCCGACAACTGTGGATAAGGAGTCATTGGCATACCATTGTACTCATTAAAAATATCAATAGCATCCTGATCTCCTGTTGCTCTAAGAGCATTGTTATCCTTAATCCAGGCCTGCAACCACTCGTTCTCTCTTCTGTCATTGATCCCTCCTAGTGGCGGGCCAATCAACTTCTTATCCAACTTATGACATGCAGCACAATTGGCATTGAATAATTTTTTCCCATTGGCGGGATCAACTTCTTGTGCAGTAAGACTAAATGAGATTAAAAAAAGGAAAGAAAGGCTGATTAAGAATTTCTTAAATAAACTGCTGGGCATTACAATTTTCATTTGCATTGTTTACGTTATATGAAAAGCACTTTTTAAGAGCGCAAAATATTCCAACACTTATATAAAACATGACAAACATCATATAATATAAAAAGATTGTGCAAAAATACATTTTCTTACGTACAGACAAAGTATTAAATATCTGTTAATATTAATTTATAATCATTCTAAATAACAAAAAAATCACCTATCTTAAAATATTCTTTTAGATTTGTAAAAAAAACTAATTTATGCGTCATTCATTAAAATTATATTTCTTTTTTACCCTTATTTTGGTCCTTGTTACACGGAACCAATTGACGGCACAGACTGAGGATGGCGTTGTACGTATTGAAAGTAGTGCACATGTAGATCAAATGCTTACACAAAAAAAAGAATACAACAAGTCATTAGAGAAGTTTCAGGGCTTTAAAATTCAGATCTATTACGGCAGTGAAAAAAAGTGTTATGAGGTAAAAGACGAATTTACCTCCTTATTTCCTGATATTGCTACATCCATTATTTTCAGCACTCCTCAATGGAAACTACAAATCGGAAACTACAGAACCAGACTTGAAGCTGATCATGCCATGGTAGGGATCAAAAAGGAATATCCTTCAGCCATCGTTTTAGCTACCGAGATCGACATAGAATAAAAGAAGTCTCATCATAATAATTCTCTCTATGAACGAACATTTGGATGCCTCTAATAAGAATCTTAATCCTGAGGAATTTGATCTTGAAAAAAAATTGAGACCCCTGTCATTTGATGACTTTGCCGGTCAAGATCAGGTTCTTGAAAATTTAAAGATTTTTGTAGAAGCGGCCAATCAAAGAGAAGAAGCATTAGACCACACCTTATTTCACGGTCCACCTGGACTTGGAAAAACAACCCTGGCTCATATCATTGCCAACGAATTAAACACCAACATTAAAGTGACCTCCGGCCCTGTATTGGACAAACCCGGCGATCTTGCTGGTTTACTCACCAATTTAGGAGAAAGAGATGTCTTATTTATTGATGAAATACACAGATTAAGTCCTGTTATTGAAGAATACCTCTATTCTGCTATGGAGGATTATAAAATTGACATCATGATCGAGTCCGGGCCAAATGCCAGGACGGTACAGATCAATTTAGAACCGTTTACACTGATTGGAGCAACCACCCGATCAGGTTTACTGACTGCACCAATGAGAGCCAGATTTGGTATTAGCAGCAGACTACATTATTATACAACTGAATTGTTAACACATATTATTCAGCGCAGTTCTGGTATTTTACAGGTTCCCAATTCTATGGAAGCTGCCATAGAAATTGCGGGAAGAAGCAGGGGTACACCTAGAATTGCTAACGCACTGCTCAGAAGAGTCAGAGATTTTGCTCAAATCAAAGGAAATGGAACTATTGATATCAAAATTGCCAAATATGCCCTAAACGCTCTACATGTTGACAAGCATGGCCTTGATGAAATGGACAATAAAATTTTGAGCACCATTATTGACAAATTCAATGGAGGACCGGTTGGGATTAGCACACTCGCAACGGCCGTTGGAGAAAATGCAGAAACAATCGAAGAAGTATATGAACCTTTTTTGATTCAGGAAGGATTTGTCATGAGAACACCTCGAGGAAGGGAAGCAACAGCATCCGCTTACACTCATTTAGGAAGGATCAAAGGGACCTCGCAAGGTGAATTATTCTAGAAACTTAGATCATGGTGGCCCTAGAAACTGACTACCAATGAAGTCATTCTAAAAGGCCTTGAAACCAATACTAAAATTACTAAAAACCAAGTCAATACAGAGCTGTCTTGAAACATAAAGAAGCGCATAGTCAATGGATAAAAAAAGAAGCCGCTCGTTTGGGTTTTGCCGCCTGTGGCATTTCGAAAGCTGGGTTTCTTGAAGAAGAGGCCTCTCATTTGGAACAATGGCTGTCTAATGATTTTCATGGTGAAATGCGCTATATGGAAAATCACTTTGACAAACGTTTAAACCCGAGCCTACTGGTTCCAGGGTCCAAAAGTGTCATTTCTCTGATGTATAATTATTTCCCCGAGAAACATCAAAACAACGATAGTTACCTCATTTCCAAATATGCCTATGGTCAGGACTACCACCATGTCATTAAGGAAAAACTAAAGGAATTGGTTGAGGAAATGCAGCTGAAAATTGGCGATTTTCACGCAAGGATATTTACCGATTCTGCTCCTATTATGGAAAGGGCCTGGGCAAAAAAGAGCGGCCTTGGATGGCTTGGGAAACACTCCTTACTGATCTCGAAAAAAAAGGGTTCCTTTTTCTTTTTAGCTGAAATCATTCTCGATCTTGAATTGAGTTATGACAACCCTTTTAAAACAGACCATTGCGGATCATGCACCAAATGTATTGATGCCTGCCCAACCGATGCCATTTTACCAAATAACACCATTGATGGAAGTAAGTGCATCTCCTATTTCACCATAGAATTAAAAGAAGAAATCCCACAGCAATTCAGTGGTCATTTTGACGACTGGATGTTTGGATGTGATATTTGCCAGGACGTTTGTCCCTGGAACCGGTTTTCGAAACCTCATGAGGAGCCTAACTTCAGACCTGATGATCGTTTGATCAACTACAGCAAATCTGATTGGCAGGATATTAGCAAAGAAGTTTTCAATAGTATTTTTAAAAAATCGGCTGTAAAGAGAACCAAATTTGAAGGACTTAAAAGAAATAT
The DNA here is from genome assembly GCA_964419405.1 of uncultured Flavobacteriaceae bacterium. GTDB lineage: Bacteria > Bacteroidota > Bacteroidia > Flavobacteriales > Flavobacteriaceae > Lutimonas. Next base: position 5,039 of record CAYQPI010000276.1, on the reverse strand, counting down.
TGAATTTCTCAAAAATAAATAACTGCCGAGGCTCTTTGAAATACAGTACCTTTGCGAAAAATAAATATTGAATTAATGGCTGCCAAAATAAAAAAAAATGACGCTTTAGCTTACCACCAGTTACCAACACCTGGTAAAATTCAAGTGGTTCCCACAAAAAAGCATTCTACTCAAAGAGACCTATCTCTTGCTTATTCACCTGGAGTTGCAGAGCCCTGTTTAGAAATTGAGAAGAATGAACAAGACGTGTATAAATACACTGCAAAAGGAAATCTTGTAGCTGTGGTTTCAAATGGAACAGCTGTTCTCGGACTAGGGGATATTGGCCCTCTCGCCTCTAAGCCCGTTATGGAAGGAAAAGCCTTACTGTTTAAAATTTTTGCAGATATTGATGTTTTTGATATTGAAGTTGATGCTAAAAATGTAGATAAATTTGTTGAAACTGTAAAAGCCATTGCACCGACATTCGGAGGGATCAATCTGGAAGATATCAAAGCTCCCGAGGCTTTTGAAATTGAAACAAGATTAAAGGAAGAATTGAACATTCCGGTAATGCATGATGACCAGCACGGTACCGCCATCATTTCAGCTGCTGCCTTAAAAAACGCCTTAGAAATAGCAGACAAAAAAGCCGATGAGGTACGCATCGTTATTAATGGTGCCGGAGCAGCAGCCATTTCTTGTACCCGACTGTATAAAAAACTGGGCGTTTTGAAAGAAAACATCATCATGTGTGACAGCAAAGGGGTTCTTAGAAACGACCGAACCGATTTAAACGAGCAAAAGAAAGAATTTTCAACTGACCAGGATTTTCACACCCTTGAAGATGCCATGGTCAACGCTGATGTTCTCATAGGCCTTTCCATCGGAGATATTGTAAGTCCTGAAATGCTTTTGTCTATGGCTAAAAACCCGATCGTCTTTGCCTTGGCGAACCCAAATCCGGAGATCGCATACAAATTAGCCGTTGACACCAGAAAAGATATCATCATGGCAACAGGAAGGTCAGACCATCCTAACCAGGTCAACAATGTGCTTGGTTTTCCATTTATTTTCAGGGGTGCACTAGATGTAAGAGCCACTAAAATAAATGAGGAAATGAAAATGGCTGCTGTTCATGCCTTAGCCAACTTGGCAAAAGAAAGTGTTCCTGAGCAGGTCAATATAACCTACAACAAAAAAAACATCACCTTTGGTAAAGACTATATTATTCCCAAGCCTTTTGACCTCAGACTAATTAGTGAAATTCCACCTGCTGTTGCAAAGGCAGCCATGGAATCAGGGGTTGCTCAACAGCCCATCAAAGATTGGGAAGCCTATAAAGAGACCTTGATCGAGAGGCTAGGAACGGGAAGCAAATTGATGCGACTCATAACAAACAGGGCGAAGTCTGATCCTAAAAAAGTCATATTTGCTGAGGCAGATCAATTGAGTGTGCTTAAAGCGGCACAGATCGCCTATGACGAAGGAATTGCTATTCCAATCTTATTGGGAGACAAAAATGCCATTGAAGGCTTAATGAAAGAAATTCAATTCGAAGGTGATATCACCATTATTGACCCAAAATCAAAAGCTGAAGAAAAGCGCAGAAATGCCTTTGCCGAGATCTATTGGAAAAAAGAGCAGCGCAAGGGAATGACCTTGCTTGAGGCACAGAAATGGATGCGGGAACGCAATTACTTTGCCGCCATGATGGTGAATGAAAACCATGCTGATGCCCTGGTTACAGGTTATACCAGAAGCTATCCTACGGTGGCCAAACCCATGATTGAACTCATTGGTAAAATAAAAGGGATTCGAAAAATTGCGGCAACCAATCTGATGCTGACAGAAAAAGGTCCCCTTTTCTTATCGGATACGGCCATGAACATTAATCCGAATGCCAAGGAATTGACAGAAATTGCAAGAATGACAGACAAAACAATGAAAATGTTTGGATTAACACCAAATCTTGCCATGGTTTCTTTTTCTAATTTCGGCTCTTCTAAATCGGATTCGGCGGTAAAAATGTCTGAGGCCGTTAATTATCTACACAAGTTTTTCCCGCAAGTTAATATCGACGGAGAATTACAGGCTGACTTTGCCTTAAATGAAACAATGAGGGTTGAAAAATTTCCGTTTTCCAAACTGCAGGGCAAAAAAGTAAACGGCTTGATCTATCCAAACCTCGAATCGGCCAATATTAGTTATAAATTATTAAAAGAGATTCACTCTTCTGACTCTATTGGCCCTATCATTATGGGGCTCCAAAAACCAGTGCATCTGATACAATTAGGAGCCAGTGTTGACGAAATAGTCAATATTGTATGTATTGCAGTAGTCGATGCTCAAAGCAGAAGAAAAAACTAGGGAGCAACACTTTTTTAAGCCAATGATGGCATTATTATCTTGTTTTTATCAATGTGGTAAAAATCAGTTGATAATGTTATTAAAATAAGTATAACATTTTCATTTAAAGTGCTTAAAATTATTACATTTGAATCCATCACGATTCAAAATTTATGATTACACATATTCAAGGAAAAATGGTCGAAAAAAATCCTGACCATGTCGTTGTTGATTGCAACGGTTTAGGCTATCACATCAATATTTCTTTACAGACATTCTCCAGCATTCCTGATCAGGAAAATTTAAAATTATTCACCCATCTTGTTATTCGTGAAGATGCCCATATTCTATTCGGGTTTTACAGTAAAACCGAAAGAGAAATTTTTAAGTTATTAATTTCTGTATCCGGCGTCGGACCCAGCATTGCGATCACAATGTTATCTTCCATGGACACCAAAGAAATTCAACAGGCCATTGGTAGCGAAGACGTCTCAAAAATTCAGTCTGTGAAGGGAATCGGATTGAAAACTGCTCAAAGGGTTATCGTTGATCTGAAGGATAAGATTCTTAAATCTTATGAAATTTCAGAAGATTTATCAGTTTCAAACAATACAATTAAAATTGAAGCGTTATCAGCTTTAGAAGTCTTAGGATTTTCTAGAAAAAAAATTGAAAAAGTTATACAAGTTATTTTACAAAATTCTCCGGATATAAGCCTGGAGGAACTGATTAAACAAGCGCTTAAAAACTTGTAACTGTTGATCAAAATAAAACGATTTAAATATAATCTCCCTATTATATTAATTGTGCTTTTATTAAGCACGACTATTGCCTCGGCTCAAATAAATTCGGAGAACAATTCAGTAACTAGCGGTCAATCAACAACTTCAACACGAAACGACACAATTCAACCACTTCCATATTCATTCAACAGTAGCCAAAACGGTAGCTTATTTTTGAATGACAATAAAGAACTGGAAGTTATTTACGATCCCAAAACCGGGAACTATATTTTGATGGAAAAAATAGGCGACTATTACATCAAATATCCAACTCAAATGACGGCCGATGAATATAAGGATTATCGTTTGCAACGAGACATGCTTGAGTATTCAAAAGACAAGATCAATGCCATTGGCGGTAAGACCAAAGCAGCAAATGATGTACAAAAGAATTTGTTGCCGACCTATTATGTAAATTCCAGCTTTTTTGAAAGTGTATTTGGAGGAAACAATATCGATGTAAATGTTCAGGGATCGATTTTAGTCAAAATGGGGCTGATCTATCAACGCGTTGAAAACCCTCAGCTTTCTGAAAACAACCGTCAAAGCACCACCTTTGATTTTGATCAGGAAATCAATGCCAGCTTAAACGCCAGGATTGGAACACGCCTTCGAGTCATTGCCAATTTCGACACGCAATCGACGTTTAATTTTCAGAACATGGTAAAGTTAGAATATACGCCTACTGAAGATGATATCATACGAAAAATTGAAGTGGGTAATGTTTCGATGCCCATCAGAAACTCCTTGGTTTCTGGAGCTCAAAACCTTTTTGGAGCCAAAATGGAACTGCAATTTGGAAAGACCACTGTGACAGGAATTTTCTCGCAGCAACGATCTCAAACCAGAAGTGTATCTGCTCAGGGAGGAGCGATATTAAATGAATTTGATTTTAAAGCGAGTAATTACGACAACAATCGTCACTTCTTTATCGCACATGCGTTCAGGGATAAATATAACGATGCCCTATCTAATTTTCCGCTGATCAATAGCACCATCAATATTACAAGGATAGAAATTTGGGTAACCAACAGAAACGCAACAACTACCGGAACAAGGAATATTGTAGCCCTTGCTGATCTTGGTGAAAATGACCCGAACAATATTGGTCCTGCCAATGTAACACCAGTGCCCGGTGGGCAAGACCCTTCAAATGAGGCCAATGATTTAAATAATCTATTGACGCTAAACGGGCCCATTCGAGATATATCAACAGTAGGTTCTGCCTTATCACCCTATGCCATGTCTCAAGGTAGGGATTATACCATTCTGGAAAACGCCATCAAACTTGTTCAAGGAGTCGATTTTACCATGAATGCTCAATTGGGTTTTATCACCTTGAACAGAAGACTGGTAGACAGTGATGTTTTAGCGGTGGCCTATGAATACTCTGATGGCACCGAGGTGCATAGAGTAGGTGAATTCACAGATGCCGGGGTGATAGCACCAGACAACCTGGTGGTAAAAATGCTGCGTTCTGAAATCATCAATCCAAACATACCGATGTTTGATCTTTTAATGAAGAATGTATATGAAATCCCTGGGGCTTTTCAATTGCAAAGTGAAGGATTTAGATTAGAACTGCTTTACTATGATGACAGTACCGGAGAGCCTGTTAATATCCTGCAAAATGCCCAAACCCCAGGTGTTAACGATCGAACCTTACTCAACTTGTTAAATCTTGACCGTCTGGATCAAAACAATAATAACAAACCTGAAGGTGATGGATTTTTTGATTATGTGGAAGGCATCACTATTGATTCTCCCAATGGATATTTCATTTTCCCCTCTGTTGAACCTTTTGGAGAGGACCTCGACGACCTGCTGATACCAGAAGATGATGTCTATATCTTTAGAGAACTATACGACAGAACACAGGCTGAAGCACAAAATGACTTTCAGCAAAAAGATAAATATTCATTTAAAGGC
>CAYQPI010000275.1:0-8987 GCA_964419405.1 uncultured Flavobacteriaceae bacterium | reverse complement strand
AATGGTGATCGAATTATACTATTCATCGGTAAAATTTGACTTCCCGATGGAACTCACCGCTGAACTCAAATTATTTGTCAATCGTTTTTATGGGAAAGTCAATATCGAGACAACAGATATGGATGCCATCATTGATTTGATGAAATACGACAAAAAGAACGTGAGTGGAAAGGTTAATTTTGTATTGCTGGATGCTCTCGAACATTGCCAGTTGGACGTGCAATTGACTGGGGAGATGATAAAAGAAGGCCTAGATTTCTATATGAAGGATGACTCCTTTTAATAGCCATTTTTAATTACCCTTTCGTACATATTTACATACTTTGGTAAGATTGTTTCAATGGAAAATTGCTGAGCACTTTCAAATGCTTGATTTTTAAACTGATCAAGTCGATCATCATCGGTCAATAAATAAAGAGCATTTTTAGCCATATCGTCTACATCACCTACCTCGCTTAAGAATCCGGTTACACCATTAAAATTAACTTCAGACAATCCTCCTGTATTACTTGAAATCACTGGTGTATGAGCGGCCATGGCTTCTAGTGCAGCCAAACCAAAACTCTCCGTTTCTGAGGGTAACAGGAATAAATCAGTTAAGCATAATATCTTTCTAATCTCATCACTTTTTCCCAAAAACAGGATCTTATCTTTGATCCCTAACTCCTTGGCCAGCAAATCCGCTTTTTCCTTATCAGGCCCATCTCCTACCAAAATTAGTTTGGAAGGAACCTCCTTTTGTACCCGATAAAAAATCCGAATTACATCCAATACTCTTTTTACCGGACGCAAATTACTGACATGTGTTAAAATCTTCTCATCTGATTTTGCCAGGGTATCTCTCATACATTCTTCATCACTCCAGCTGGCCTGCTTTTCGAAATCAATAAAATTATAAATCACTTCAACATTTTTCCTAATATTGAACAGGCGCAAAGTATCTTCCTTCAGGCTATTTGATACTGTTGTAACCGCATCAGAATGGTTGATACTAAATTCTACAGCAGGTTTATAAACTGGGTGGCTCCCAACCAATGTAATATCAGTACCATGCAAGGTTGTGACGATCGGAATATCAATACCCACATCCTTTAACATCTGCTTTGCCATATAGGCCGCATAGGCGTGAGGAATCGCATAGTGCACATGAAGTACATCCAAATGATATTTCTCAACAGATTCAACGAGCTTGCTCGATAAGGCAAGGTTGTAAGGCTGATAATGAAACAAAGGATAACTTTCAACAAAAACTTCATGAAAATGAAGGTTATGACTTAAGAAATTTAGTTTAACCGGTTGGTGTGAAGTAACAAAATGAACCTGATGTCCTTTCTGTGCCAAAGCAATTCCTAATTCTGTTGCTACAACACCACTTCCACCATACGTGGGATAACAAACAATTCCTATATTCATATATCAATTTTATACTTCTAACAGACGTCAGAATTATACATACTTACTGGTTTGGTCAAATTTATTTTTAAACTGTTTTCATGTTTCAATTGTAAGAATCCATGACATATACCGTTCAAAGATTTTTGTAAATTCGCAAGTGTAAAAATATGCTTTTATATGGAATTTGACTATTTTTTATCATTGATTTCTCAGATTGACGGGAAGCAATTAGGAGGTTTAACATCTCATGAAAAAATGATTCCAAAAGAAAGGAAAGTTTTTAAAGAAATGGAGTTACAAGCCGCAAACCCTAGAAAAGCGGCGGTCTTAGCCCTCTTTTATCCCGATGAGCAAAACCTTACCAATTTCTTGTTGATCCTAAGGGCTTCTTATGACGGTACACATTCGTCCCAGATCTCATTTCCAGGAGGCAAATTTGAACCATCAGACGGAAAACTAGAAATGACAGCCTTAAGAGAGACATCAGAGGAGGTAGGTATCCATAAAAATGAGGTGTTTATAAAAAGACAATTGACAGAGACCTATATTCCTCCAAGTAATTTTCTTGTCAGCCCATTTATGGGTTATACGATGAACAAACCCACATTTGAGATCAATCATGAAGTCGAAGATTTACTAGAAGTAAAACTTAGCGATTTGCTGAATGAAAATTCAGTAGGCAGCAAAAATCTTTCGACCAGTTATATGGAAAATATCGATGTTCCCTGCTTTAATCTGAACAAAAAAGTAGTTTGGGGGGCTACAGCTATGATGCTGAGTGAAATTAAAGACCTAATCAAAGCAAATCTTCATTAATTTTTTTAAGTTTGTTGTGCAAATAATATAGAATGACATTATTTAAGAAGGATGTATTTGGAAATAGCCTTTTCCTAAAAAAATCATTGATTCGGATCATGGGTCTTTTTTCTCATCGTAGATACAGAGGATTCAATGAATTACAGATTGAAGGCTCTGAGATTATTAGGGACCTTCCTGATAACAATGTGCTGTTTGTTGCGAATCACCAAACTTATTTTGCAGATGTAGCTGCCATGCTACATGTATTTAACGCTGCCTTGAGTGGCAGAGTTGATAATATAAAAGATGTTGGCTACCTCTGGCAACCTAAATTGAACATTTATTTTGTAGCTGCAAAAGAAACCATGAGAGCAGGATTATTGCCTAAGATTATGGCTTATGGTGGCTCCATTTCTATAGAAAGAACCTGGAGAGAAAAAGGAAAAGACGTCAATAAAAAAGTGAAATTATCTGACGTGTCAAATATTACAACTGCCTTAAAAGATGGTTGGGTCATTACCTTTCCTCAGGGTACTACCACACCATTTAAACCGATACGAAGAGGAACTGCTCATATTATCAGACAGAACAAGCCTATTGTCATTCCTATCGTGATTGATGGTTTTAGAAGATCCTTTGATAAAAAAGGATTGTTGATCAAAAAACGAGGCATCTTACAGTCTATGGTGATCAAAAAGCCCATGGACATAGATTATGAAAATGATTCCGTTGAAAAAATTGTTGAAAAACTCCAATTTGCCATTGAACAACATCCGTCATTTTTAAAAGTAAACAAGATTGAAGATTATCACAAAAGCGAAAAAGAACTCAATAAAAAAAGAGAGTTCTGGGATATGTACTAAAAAAAAGCTCCATCGAATGATGGAGCTTCATTTTTTATGATAACCAGGCCTTCAACATCCAGACCGTTTTTTCTTGCTCTGAGATAAAATCACTCATCATAGAATTGGTTCCTTCATCATCTGCCTCATCAGATTGCTGCAATAAAGATCTTTCAATTTCTATCAAAGTAGTGAGTGAGCTCACGATTAACTCTACAGAGTCCCGATCGTTACTGATATCTCTTCCCACAGGTACTTTTGCCAGCTTTATATAGTCTTCAAAAGTATGTAAAGGACTTCCTTCTAAGGTGAGAATTCGTTCAGCTATCATGTCGATCTTCTCTTGAGAGTCTGTATATAACTCTTCAAATTTCACATGTAATTCGAAAAATGACTGACCTTTTATGTTCCAATGTAAACCTCTTAAGTTTTGGTAATACACCTGGAAATTGGCGAGTAAATCGTTTAAATTACTTGTTAGATCCTGAACTTTTCCTTTGTCTAATCCTAATATTGTTGCACTCATAACGTAATGGTTTAATTTTAATTCAAATTTCGTAAAAAAATCACTATTCTTTATATCAGTTTCATTGATAGTTTATATATATTTATCAAAAAAATTGATACCAATGACCATCACCCAACTCAAATATGTTCTAGCCGTTGCCGAATTTAAAAATTTCACCTTAGCTGCGGAGCATAGCTTTGTAACACAGCCTACGCTCTCTATGCAGATTCAAAAGCTGGAAGACGAATTGGATGTTACCATCTTTAATCGAAAAAAGAAACCTATTGAGCTAACCACCATTGGTGAAAAAATAATTCAGCAGGCAAAGTTGATTGTCGATGAAAGTGAAAGAATCAATGATATAGTAGACCAACAAAAAGGATTTATTGGTGGTGAATTTAAACTTGGAATTATTCCTACTATCATGCCTACATTGCTACCAATATTTTTAAAGAGTTTTCTCAAAAAATATCCAAAGGTAAAATTGATCATTGAAGAACTAACAACCGAAGAGATCATAAAAAAACTCACAGATGGATATCTGGATGTAGGTATCGCTGCTACACCTCTCGAAAATGAGGCGATCAAGGAAAGACCCATCTATTATGAGCCCTTTGTTGGTTTTGTCTCAGATGACCATCGATTGTTCAGCCAGCCTCAAATCACCGAAGAAGATTTAGACATTGATGATGTACTTCTTTTAGAAGATGGCCATTGTTTCAAAAATAGTGTCATTAATATTTGTAAAAACAAGAATTTAAATGATCACCACCAGTTTCAACTTGAAAGCGGGAACATAGGCACTTTGATCAAATTGAGTAAGGAAGGTCTTGGAATGACCCTTATACCCTATCTGCATACACTGGAACTCCCAGAGACGGATAAAAAGTATCTCAAAGAGTTCTCAAATTCAGTACCAGCTCGAGAAGTAAGTATCATATACCATAAGTCACAACTGAAAATGCAACTAATAGAAGCTTTAAAATCCAGTATAGACGGTGTAATAAGAGGTGCCATTAGCTTTCATGATGTTAAAATCATTAGCCCTCTTCAAAAGAAATCAGTAGAAATCTAGAATTATTTTTGGATCAATGCCAAACTAGGGTATAATTCTGGTCTGTCAACAGTAAATTGTAACAGCCAAAGCCTCAATTCTTCAATTTCAAATGGTAATAACCTTTTCACAGCTTTTTCTAATTCCTTGCTAAACAATTCTACATCAAAACTTACTTTTTTTAAGACCGTTTTGCTATAGTCTAATATTGCTCTTGCCATAAATTATCGTTTTAAAAATAACAACGCATTCGTAGGAACACTTATTACAAATTAAACATTTTTTTTTAAGAAAATAAAATATTTTTAATAAATGTCTTATTGTCAAGAGCTTAACTTAGCAATTTTTTCTGATAATGCTGCTGATTTGTCATTTAATGTAGCTTTTATTTCTTTTAAATGAGCCTTTACATTCTCAACATCTCTTTTGTTTAATTTGGCGATTAATTCATCAAAAGTAACAATCGCTTCGTCAATGATTTTTTCGGCCTTCTGAGATACTTTATCATCACCTTCTAATTGACAAACATAACAGTCTTCGATGATATCTGACAAAACCTCATTTATTTCTTTTTTGAACTTTCTAATACTAGCCATAATTCTATTTTTTTATAAATATATAGTAAATAAAACCATAATTCAACAAATGAATCACATCAATTCATACATCGATCTAAGTTTCTCTCTCGTAATGGTTTTTTGCCAATCTTTCCCAAGAGCGTTTTCCCAAAGAGGCACCAAACTCAATGCCACGTCAATCATGGTATTAAACTGCTCATCAGATAAATCTTTACACAATCCTTTTGGGATGTCAATTCCGTGCTTTTCAACCATCTGTTTGAATTCTTTTACTCCTTCCGGATAGAATTCTTCCAATTGATCAAATACAATACAATTTCCGATTCCATGCTTGGTGCCCAACAAATATGACAAGCCATAACTCATCGCATGAGCAACGCCCACTTGTGAATATGCGATACTCATACCTCCATGCCAGGATGCCATCATTAATTTATCTTGTGAATCCTCGTCAATACTATCCTTTTCCAAATACACCTCTCTGCACAGGTCCAGAGACTTCTCTCCATAGCTTTGGCTAAAGGCATTTAGATACGTACCAGTCAAGGATTCAATACAATGAATATAACAATCCATTCCGGTATAAAACCACTGATTCTTTGGAACACCATCTAATAGAGATGGATCCAATACCACCTGATCAAATGGAGTATAATCTGAATTCATTCCCAGTTTTCTTTCAGGACCTGTCAAAACCGTAGTTCTTGACACCTCTGCTCCTGTACCTGAAATCGTAGGTATTCCAACGTGATAAACACCTTGTTCTTTTACCAGGTCCCAACCCTGATAGTCTGCAGAAGATCCTGGATTTGTCATCATTAAGGCCACAGCTTTGGCATAATCCAAAAGTGTCCCACCACCAATACCAATAATGCCTGATGGAATTTCATCGCATTCATTCTTTATATCATCCCTAATACCATCTACATAAATCGTTTTAGGCTCCTCATCAGCACTTATGTATATAATTTTGTCTTTCCCTTTTAATGGAATCCTTGACACAAGACTACTATTTCCTTTAAAAACATCATCTACCAAAAAAATAAATGGCGCTCCGTTCTTTCTTACCGGTTCTAAAATTTCAGCCAGTTGATCAAAGCTACCTCTTCCAAAAACCACTCTTGGAACCATTGGGAAGTTTCTAAAACTCATATTTTTTAATTTAATCGTTAATTCTTAATATATTTCGCGGCCTTTTTAAGGTCTTCGGGAGTATCTATCTCGATACCCATATAGCTTGTTTCCACCATCTTTATTTTCTTACCATATTCCAAATAACGTATGCATTCAACCTTCTCGGTAGCCTCCAAGGCCCGCATAGGTAAATGATAAAAATCCATAATCGCTTGTTTTCTAAAAGCATACACTCCAATATGTTCAAAATACCGCGCGCCGGCATCTTTATCTCTTGGGTAAGGAATTGGTGATCTTGAAAAATACAAGGCGAAGTCAGCCTGATCTACAATTACTTTTACATAATTTGGATCTGTAATATCCTTCCAGTCTGTAATTTCCTGCATCAGTGACGCCAAATCAATCTCTGAAGCATCTTCTCCCTGAAAAACATCTATCACGGCTTTCAAGGGTTCTTTTTTTACAAAAGGTTCATCTCCTTGTACATTGACAACAATGTCAACATCAAGGTCTTCAACGGCCTCTGCAATTCTGTCCGAACCACATTCATGTTCCTTTTTACTCATGATGGCAAGCCCTCCTTCATTTTCAACAACCTTTTTGATCACTTCAGAATCGGTCACCACATATACCTCGTCAAACAAGCCTGTTGCCAAGGTTGCCAAATAAGTTCTTACGATTACCGGCTTACCGCCAAGATCGGCCATTAACTTTCCAGGAAATCGAGTGGCCCCATAACGAGCCGGTATCATTGCAATTACCTTCATACTTTTTAAAGAATTGATTGTATTGCCTCTGCCATTCTTTTTGCTCTATCTCTCACTTCTTCTTCAGTCCAGGACAATTTGATCAGACAGGAAATATTTCTTGAAATCAAATCATCCGATTGAGGAAATTTTTGATCTTTTAAGTTTTTCAAACCATCCTTAATATGATCTGATAATGGAAACAGGCTTTTCATCTCCTTTAGATGATCCCATCTGCGAATATAATGCCAGTTGTTATCATAATAATTCCAATAACCATCAATACCATGTTCCTTAAAAGCATCCACTACTTTGTTTGATAATTCGGCAGTAGGCATAAAAAAGCTTAAAAAGCCACAGCTATTTCCATCAGGGTCTGGGATTCGTCTAAAAGTGACTTCTGGAATCGTACTCAAGGCCTCTTTGATAATTGCGTGATTCCTCCTTTGAATTCCAATAAAGTCATCCATTTTTCTAATCTGTCCTAACCCTACGGCTGCATGCAATTCTGAAATTCTAAAATTATATCCTAAAACAGGATGGGTTTCTGCTCCCCTGTCACTGCCAATATGGTCGTGACCATGATCAGAATATTGATCTGCATGCACCGCATAATCACTATTATTTGTCAATACGGCACCTCCTTCACCACAGGTGATGGTTTTAACAAAGTCAAATGAAAATGTACCGGCATCACCAATAGACCCTAACATTTTTCCTTTATAAGAACCTCCAAAAGCCTGGCAGGCATCCTCTAACAATAATAAATTATGCTTTTTACAAATGGCTTGTAAGGCATCAAGGTCGGCCATTGATCCACACATATGAACCGGCATAACCACCTTGGTTCTTGGTGTTATCGCAGCTTCTACAGCAGCTGGGTCCAAAGTCAAGGTATCATCGATTTCGACCAAAACCGGAGTTGCTCCTGAAGCTATAATGGACTCAAAACTGGCCACAAAGGTGAAACTCGGCATAATGACTTCGTCACCTGCACCTACGCCCATAACAGCCAATGCCACATTTAAAGCAGTTGTACCGCTACTCGTAAGCTGCGCATGCTTTACACCAAAGCGTTGCTCCAATTCTCTTTCTAATTCCTTGGCCTTCCAATGTCCGTTTCTCATTCCGTCAAAACCATAACGCATCAAAACTCCATTTTCAAGAACGTCGTGTAACTCCTTTCTTTCGGCATCGCCAAATAACTCAAATCCTGGCATATATTTTATCTTTTAATGTTCAATGTTTAAAGCTAGCAAAGATACTTATTTCAAATGAATAATTTCTTTAGAAAACACAGTGACAAAGTATAATTAAAATTGGCAATTGGAGGTCTTGTTCTAAACTTTAATGGCAATTTATATATGCATGAGTGTCGTATCTTTCTGGTAAAAAAAAGCTCCCATCCTATTCAAATTATTATTTTTACAGCATGGAAGCATTTATTCAAGAAATACCCAAAGCAGAATTACATTTACATATTGAAGGAACTTTTGAGCCTGGTCTTATGTTTGATATCGCTAAAAGAAACGGAATAAGCATTCCTTATGGGTCTGTAGAAGAAATCGAACAAGCTTATAATTTTGATTGTCTGCAAGATTTTTTAGACATCTACTATCAAGGAGCTGCCGTTTTACTTCATGAAGAAGATTTTTATGATTTAACCTATAGCTACCTTGAAAAATGTGCTGCCCAAAATATCAGGCATACGGAAATCATGTTTGACCCACAAACACACACTGAAAGAGGGATTCCTTTTAAAACCATTATCAATGGCATTTATAAGGCTTGTCAAGATGCCGAAAAGAATTTGAATGTTTCTTCCCTACTCATTATGAGTTACTTAAGGCATCTATCTGAACAAGCTGCCTTTGACACCTTAGCACAAGCGCTGCCTTTTAAAAACCAAATTAAAGCGATTGGTCTTGACTC
>CAYQPI010000274.1:0-18038 GCA_964419405.1 uncultured Flavobacteriaceae bacterium | reverse complement strand
ATCGAAGTCATTCAGTAAAATTGTGTACCTTAGAAATATTAACTTTCAACTATAATTATTTCAGGCAATGCAAACCTTAGAGTTACTCAGTCAATTGGCTCCTATACTCAGTTTTATCACAATAATCATTGCGATTATTTTTGGTATTCTACAACTAAGACAATTTAAAATTCAGCGGAAGGATATTGCAGCAGTTGAGATCATGCGTACCATGCAGGATTCACAGTTTACCGATTCTCTCAATTTAATAAACAAATCAGGGCACATAGAAAATGTTGCCTATCTGAGAAAATTTGACCCTGAACTGGAGAAGGCTATTTTAGCGATCACAACCAAATTTGAAACACTGGGTTTTTTAGTGTATAAAAATGTGATTCCTATTGATTTTGTGGAACAGCTCATTGGTGGCGTTGGTGTTTCACTCTGGCAAAAACTGGAACCTTATATCAACGATTATCGGGTGGTTAATGATCAAAGATTATTTTTAGAATGGTTTGAATGGCTGGCCTATCAATTTAAGCATCGAAAAAGAGATGAGGCAGTCCCTGCCATTGACAAATTCAAAAAATGGAATTCCTAATGGTCAATTTGTGGAGTTGGCTTATATTTGCGCACTAATTTTTATACATGGATCTACTTCAAGAAATAGAAAAAAGGAGAACTTTTGGTATCATCTCGCATCCAGATGCCGGTAAAACTACCCTGACTGAAAAATTACTTTTATACGGTGGTGCCATACAGGAGGCAGGAGCTGTTAAAAGCAATAAAATTAAAAAAGGTGCCACCTCCGATTTCATGGAAATTGAACGACAGAGAGGGATTTCTGTGGCAACTTCTGTACTTGCTTTTGTGTATAAGGATAAAAAAATCAACATTCTCGACACTCCTGGTCACAAGGATTTTGCAGAAGACACCTATAGAACACTTACTGCCGTAGATAGTGTCATCGTGGTTATTGATGTAGCCAAAGGTGTTGAAGCACAAACTGAAAAACTGGTTGAAGTTTGCAGGATGAGAAACATCCCGATGATTGTTTTCATTAACAAGCTTGATCGTGAAGGAAAAGATGCTTTTGATTTATTAGACGAGGTGGAGCAAAAACTTGGTTTACAGGTTGTGCCCTTAAGCTTCCCAATAGGGATGGGTTATGATTTCAAAGGTATTTACAATATCTGGGGTAAAAAATTAAACCTGTTTTCTGGAGATGCCAAACAAACCGTTTCTGAAGGAATTGAGTTTACCAACCTCGATGACCCGGAACTTGATCAAATCATAGGAGATACTGCTGCCGACACCTTAAGAGAAGAAGTTGAACTGGTTCGAGAAGTATATCCACCATTTGACAAAGAGGCCTACTTAGAAGGTCAACAACAACCTGTGTTCTTTGGTTCTGCTTTGAATAATTTTGGGGTAAAAGAATTATTAGACTGTTTTATTGATATCGCGCCATCTCCTCAGCCAAAAATGTCTGATAGTCGTCTGGTTGATTCTAAAGAAAATAAATTTACCGGTTTTGTATTTAAGATTCATGCAAATATGGACCCAAAACACAGAGACAGGCTTGCCTTTGTGAAAATTGTTTCAGGTGTATTTAAGAGAAATACCAACTACCTACATGTCAAATTAGGTAAAAAGATGAAGTTTTCGAGTCCGAATGCTTTTTTTGCTGAGAAGAAAGAAATTGTTGAAGAATCATTTCCAGGTGATATCGTTGGTTTACACGATACGGGAAATTTCAAGATTGGTGACACCCTTACAGAAGGCGAAATTTTAGAATTTAAAGGTGTTCCTAGTTTCTCACCAGAACATTTCAGGTATGTGAACAATGCTGACCCGATGAAGGCTAAACAGCTTTCAAAAGGACTTGATCAGTTAATGGATGAAGGAGTTGCTCAATTATTCACCCTCGATCTAAACGGCAGAAAGGTCATAGGAACGGTAGGTGCACTGCAATTTGAAGTTATTCAATACAGGCTGGAACATGAATACGGAGCGAAATGTTCCTATGAGAATGTCAATGTTCACAAGGCTTGTTGGGTTGAGCCAGAAGATGAAAGCAATGATGAATTTAAAGAATTTAAACGCGTAAAACAACGGTATCTGGCCAAGGACAAAAAAGGTCAACTGGTGTTTTTAGCAGATTCGGCCTTTACCGTTCAAATGACCCAGCAAAAGTACCCAAGTGTAAAACTACACTTTGTTAGTGAATTTAAGTAATGATAAAAAGCCTTTGGCACAAAGATTGAGCTAAGAAGTTCAGCTATACTTATTTAAGGCATAAGGTAAATTTTAAAGATTAAGGTATGAGATCATTCATTTTTTCGTCGATGGCATTTTGCATGTTACTGAGCTCTTGCGGTTCATCCTCAAGCAGTTCCACCTACCAGGATCCTCATTCACGAATGCATAGTCAGATGCACAATGAGTTGTATCATGAAGAGATTGAGAAAGAATTAAATAAACAGGTGGGTCAATTTTCAGGAGTCTATGAAGGTACGATTCCATGTCAGGATTGCGATGGTATTGAAATGAAGCTTGAATTAAATGAAGATTTCAGCTTTAGGGCCTCAACAATTTTTAAGGGTAATCCTGAAAAAAATGAAGAAAATCAAGGTTCTTTCGATTTGCATCAGGACGGCATAATTGCCTTAGACAAACCGATAAGCGGTATGTTGTTTTTTCAAAAGAAAGGTACAGAGCTCATCATATTAGATCAGGATGCTAAGGAAATTGTAGCGATCAATAATGCAGCCTATGTTTTACATCTCAGTGCAAAAAAAAAAGCTATTCGTTTTGAATCGGATGACCCAGCCATCAAACTTTTGATGCGTAAATGGGATGAAGGTATTGTTTTTCAAGCCAAAGGTAATGATGGAAACTGGGTCTTAGAAATGAAAAATTCTGATTCGATCAGTTTTATTTCGCCTAAAGGTGTTTTATATAAATTCAAACCCGCTCAACCTCTACCAAGCCTAGACCCTGCTATTATTGATTATAGAATCGTTTCAAAAGAAGCTGAAATCATACTACAACTGACTGAAGAGCCATGTAAGCTAAATGCTGGAGACCAGAAACAGACTTTTAAAGTAAGTCTGAACTTTAAAGAAGGTAAGAAAAAAGAATCCCAAAAACTTGAAGGCTGCGGTGCTTTTGTGCCTAATTATAACTTAAGCGGAAAATGGAAAATTATTGAAGTAGAGGGTACTGAAATTAATGACGATTCTTTTCCGAATAAAGAAGGATATTTGATCATGGATCCTTATGAGGGAACAGTTTCTGGAAATGATGGTTGCAATGGTTTTTTTGGGAAGATGACGGTCAAAGAAAATCAGATTTCTTTTGGCCCTACTGCCGGAACATTAATGGCATGTACCAATGCTGATCTGAGCGCGGCATTGAGAGGTGCAATTTCTGATATGACCGTTCAATACCAGTTGTCAAACACCTTGGTCTTTCTTTCAGGCAATCATGAAGTAATGGTTCTGAAGCGCTACGATTAATACAGTTGCTTCTTTGGATTCTTCTTAGTTTTATTTCTATATTTACCATACAGATTATCTGACCAAAATAGACCCATGCATTCAAAAACCATTGCCAATGGAATTCTTCGAGCCCTAGGCGTTATCGTCGCTGTCCTGTTGCTCATTTATTTCCTGTACAAAATTCAGAGTGTTATCATATATTTGATCATTGCTACTGTATTATCACTGGTGGCAAGACCTTTGCTTGGTTTTTTAAAGGAACGGCTCAAGTTTCCAAACATCATGGCGGTGATCATCACCATGCTGGTTTTTTTAATGATCATCATGGGGGTTATCTCCATGTTTATTCCACTAATCAAGGAGCAGGGACATAATATTTCTCTATTAAATACTGAAGAACTTAGAAGAAGAATCTTTAACCTTTTCAATGAAATAGATATTTTCTTTTCTGCCAGAAGAATCAATCTTTTTGGCGAATTGAAAAACATTGATCTCACCTCAAATATTGCCTCAATTCCCAGCTTATTGAATTCCTTTATGGGAGTGGTAGGAACTTTTAGTATGGGCCTGTTTTCAGTCTTATTTATCACCTTTTTCTTTTTAAAAGACAATAAGTTACTGCACAATGTTTTTGTACTGATTACCCCAGATAAGAACGAAGGTAAGATCCTGAATTCTTTAAAAAAGATAAATGATCTTTTGTCAAGATATTTTATTGGGCTGATCATACAGATTTCAATCCTTTTTGCCATTTACTCGATTACCTTACTCATTTTCAACATTAAAAGTGCAGTTGTTATTGCTTTCTTATGCGCATTACTCAATCTAATACCTTATATCGGACCCATTATCGGGGGTGTTTTAATGATGTTGTTAACCATGACAAGTAGCCTAGAATACGATTTTCAAACCCATATCTTACCGGTAACAAGTTATGTATTGGTTGGCTATATCATTGCGCAACTCATCGACAACTTTTTCAGTCAACCTATTATTTTTTCAAAAAGTGTGAAGTCGCATCCTTTGGAAATTTTTCTGATCATTGTTATTGGAGGTCTTTTATTTGGTATAACAGGTATGATATTTGCCGTGCCTTCATACACGGTGATCAAAGTGGTTTTAAAAGAGTTTCTGTCAGATAATCCTATCGTAAAATCACTGACCAAAGACCTTGATTAAAGTGAATGAAGCAGTCTTACATATCGAGACACAAGAGTTCATTCATACCAATTTACATGCTGACTTGTCACAAATAATTTTGAAAGGCTCTCCATTTAAGGATGTAAGCATTCAGGAATTGGCCGATCAGATAAAATCAAAATTAAAATCAAAAGACAAGCTTCCCACCTGGTTTCATACCAATAACATGTATTATCCCAAACCTTTAAGCATTGAGCAAACATCGTCAGAGATGACGGCAGCCTACAAAGGAACATTGGCAAAGGGAACCTCCATGATCGATCTTACAGGAGGGTTTGGTGTTGACAGCTTTTATTTCGCCAAAAATTTTACCGCCCTAACTCATTGCGAAATTAATTCTGAGCTATCCAAAATTGTCGCTCACAACTTCAGGCGTTTAGCACAAAAGAACATACACTGTATTGCCTCTGATGGCATCGATGTTTTAGCCAGTGAATCGAAAAAATACGACTGGATCTATCTTGATCCTTCTCGAAGAGACGACCTAAAAGCGAAAGTATTTCAGATCGAAGATTGCCTGCCTGATGTGGCTAAGCACCTGAATTTATTGTTAGAAAGATCTGACAATATCATGATCAAACTTTCCCCTTTATTAGACCTAACATCAACCATACAGCGTTTAAAGTATATCAAGGATATTCATATTATTGCCCTTAAAAATGATGTTAAGGAACTCCTTTTTATCATTCAAAAAGGCTATGTTGGTGGTATAAAGATCAAAACCGTAAACCTAACTAAAGAGAATCGGCAATCCTTCGAAGGCACCTATCCATCAAATGCTCAAGCCTCCTTCTCACTACCCAAAAACTATCTTTATGAACCACATGGCGGGATTATGAAATCAGGGTTATTTAATGAAGTATCACATGTGCTAAACATAGATAAACTGAACATAAACAGTCATTTATACACATCCAAGGATTTGATAAATTTTCCTGGAAGACGTTTTTTGATTTCAGCTACTTTTAAATACAACAAGAAAATACTGAAGAAGCATTTACCAGGCTTAAAAGCAAATATTGCCACAAGAAACTTCCGCGAATCTGTGGCTCAGATTAGAAAAAAGACCGGGATCAAGGAAGGTGGTACCGACTATTTATTTTTTACAACGGACATCAATAATTCGCCGCTTGTAATACTGTGTCATAAAGTTTAACAGTCAGCATTTATACCTATAGGATATATTTCTTATTTTTAGTTCAGAATATTTAATCTAGGATCATGGCCAATAAAAATATTCGAGCCCTTTCGTCAAGAAAGGGACTTGAGAACAATCTTTTTGAAAACATTGCGGACTTGTCAAATAAGAATGCTACGGAAGAAGATTTCCAGATGCTTTCAAAAAAATTTATGGTCGACGATTCGGTTATTTTTGGAACATCTTCATTTTATGATTTTACCAAACCCGATGCTCGACATAAAAGCATCAGGGTGTGTAATGGCACGGCCTGTATGGTCGCCGGGTCACAGGCAAAGGTAAATTCCATCGTAAAAGATCGCATCGAAGCTGCATCTATCGGCCACGTGGCCTGCATAGGACATTGTCACACCAATGGTGCGGTCATGTATAAAAATCATACCTACTCCATTGAATCACCAGAAGATCTGGATGATATTCTATCAAGAAAAGACAACAACCGACATGTTGAAAACAACTATCACGTGTCTAGCAATACAGAGCCCATCCTCACGGGTAAAATTGAAAATGTGAATTCATTTTTTGCCCTGGCCGATGATTTTAAAGAAAATAAGGACAAGATCATCGCAGAGCTTAAGGACTCAAATCTTCGTGGCCGAGGGGGTGCTGGATTTCCATTTTGGTTTAAATTAGATGCTGTTTCAAAAGAAGTCAATGCTCAAAAATATATTGTATGTAATGCGGATGAAGGAGATCCCGGGGCCTATAGCGACATGTACCTTATGGAACACCAGCCTTTCAAAGTGCTCTTTGGCATGTATATCTCCGGGGTTTGCGTTGGAGCTGACACCGGTGTTCTTTATATTAGAGGTGAGTATCCAAACTCTATAAAACTCATAGCAGCCGCCATTGAGCAACTGAATAAAGAACAACTTCTGAATAATTTCAAGTTCAAGATCATTAAAGGACAGGGCAGCTATGTATGTGGAGAAGAAACCGCCTTGCTGAATTCTATAGAAGGGCTGCGACCCGAGGTGAGGGTCAGACCGCCCTACCCTGCTCAATATGGTCTCTATGGCAAGCCCACTGTTTTAAGTAATGTCGAGACCTTCGCAAACATCCAATGGATCTTGAAAAATAGTGGAAAGGCATTTAGCGAGTTGGGCACAGCGCAGTCCAGTGGTACCAAACTAGTGTCACTTGATAGTTTTTTTAACCGTCCTGGAATGTATGAAATTGAAATGGGCACGCCACTGAGTGACGTGTTCGAAAGCTATGGAAAAGGGGTAAAAACGGAGATCAAAGGGTTTCAAATTGGCGGCCCGCTGGGAGGAATTATTCCTACAGCAAAGATCAATGAACTAAGCCTGGATTTTGAATCTCTTGACAAGGCAGGCTTTCTGCTAGGGCATGCCAGTGTGGTTTCTATCCCAAAGGGATTTCCAATGATCAAGTTTATAACTCATCTTTTGGAGTTTACAGCCGAAGAAAGTTGTGGAAAATGCTATCCATGTAGAATCGGATCTTTCCGTGGCTATGAGATGCTGGAAAAAGCGCAGCAGGAAGATTACAAAATTGACAGACAATTATTCGATGACTTAATAGAAACCCTCGAAATAGGATCACTCTGCGCTTTGGGTGGAGGGGTGCCGCTTCCCATTAAAAATGCCTTGCAATATTTCCAACCTGAGTTAAAATCGTATTTCCATTCTTAAACCATTTGCCATGAATGTATATCTGAACGACATTGCCCATACTGCTTTTGACCATGAAACCATTCTTGAATTTGTCAGAAGGATAGAGAATTACAATTCGATTCCAACCATGTGTCAGGATGATCGGTTGGAAAACTTTGGATCATGCCGTGTTTGTTCTGTGGAAGTTGCCCGAGAGAAAGACGGCATCACAAAAACAGTAGCTTCTTGCCATACTCCAGTTTTCGAAGGAGCCTATATTTACCATCAGACAGATAAAATAAAGCGTCTGCGAAAAAACATACTCGAGCTGGTATTAACTGACTATCCATCCAACAAGGTCTTTCCTGAAAAAGGAAAAAAAGCCACAGAATTTCAAAAAACAATTGCTGACATCGGAATTCCTAATGTCAGATATCCTAAAGGAAAAAATTCATTAGAACTAGAGAAGGATGATTCTCACCCCTATATCAAATCTGATTTGGCTCAATGTATCAATTGCTACCGCTGCGTAAGAGCTTGTGAAGAAATTCAAGGTGAAATGGTTCTGGGTATGAGCGGACGTGGATTTGCCACCCAGATCATCAAGGGATTTGATACCAATTTTGACCTTTCCGCCTGTGTTTCCTGTGGTGCCTGCGTGCAAACCTGCCCTACCGAAGCTCTTTCTGACAAGTACGGCACTAAAACACTTATCCCAGACGAAGTGACGCGTACTACCTGTACCTATTGTGGTGTGGGTTGTCAATTAGATGTATCTGTCATTAATAGTGAAATCAAAGGGATTCAGGCTCCAGATACAGCCGAGGTAAATCAGGGTCACACCTGTCTTAAAGGCCGTTTTGCTTTTCAGTTTTACAACCATCCCGATCGATTGAGAGAGCCATTGATAAAGAAAAATGGCAGTTTTGAAGTTGTGAGCTGGGAAGAAGCCTATGATTTTATAGCCGAAAGGTTATTAAAAGTAAGAGACCAATACGGGAAAGATGCCATAGGATGCATCTCGTCATCTAGAGCTACCAATGAAGAAAATTACCTGATGCAAAAAATGGCTCGTGTGGCTTTAAATACCAACAATATTGACGGTTGTGCTCGTGTTTGCCACGCCCCTACTGCCTATGGTATGCAAAAAGCATTTGGAACCGGTGCTGCAACAAATTCTATAGTTGATCTTGATCTAACTGACTGTATCCTTCTTTTTGGAGCAAACCCAACAGAAGCACATCCTGTGACAGGTGCCAAAATTAAACAGTTATTTATGCAGGGAGTTCCGAGTATCGTGGTAGATCCTGTGAAAACCAGTCTGGCAAAATTAGCTACCTATCACTTACAATTAAGGCCAGGAACCAATGTAGCCTTGCTCAACATGATGGGGCATTATATCGTAAAGGAAGGGAAGGTCAGCAAGGAATTTATAAAGAAATACACAGAACAATATGATAGCTTTTACGATCATGTCATAGATTTGGACATGGATGAACTGGAAGAAATTACTTCCGTCTCCAAAGAATTAGTACGATCGGCGGCCCTTGCCTACGCAGATGCCAATAATGCCATGGAATTTCATGGCCTTGGAGTAACAGAACATTTTCAAGGGAGCAAAACAGTCATGCTTCTGTCAAACATTGCCATGATGACTGGTAACATTGGACGCCCTGGTGTAGGACTCAATCCGTTGAGAGGACAGAACAATGTACAGGGAGCAGCAGACATGGGAGTACAGCCACATCAAGGAGCAGGCTATATGGATGTTAATGACGCTGATATTCAAGATTATTATGCAAACAAATATGGTATTCCAAGCATGCCTGAAAAAGAAGGATTAAAAATTCCCGAGATGCTTGAAGCAGCCATTGCTGGCAAATTTAAGGCACTTTGGATTATGGGCGAAGATACACTCATGACCGATCCTAACACCATGCATATCAGAAAAGCCATGGAACAGCTCGATATCATGGTGGTACAAGAACTATTCATGTCGGCAACTGCTGAGATGGCGGATGTAGTGCTTCCGGCGAGCTCTTATTTTGAAAAGAACGGCACCTTTACCAATGGAGAAAGAAGAGTTCAACGTGTCAACAAGGTGATTGAACCCATCGGTAATACCAAACCTGATGGCCAGATGATCATAGACATGATGTATAAGTTGGGCTATGAACAACCTACCGGCAAAACATATGATGCGGCTCTCATATTAGAAGAAATAGCTGATGTCATCCCTTTTATGAAAGGTATTAGCTGGGAGCGTTTGGGAAAGAACGGTCTGCAATGGCCCATCCTTGAAAATGGTACAGATACAAAGATCATTCATAGGAATGGAAACTTTAAACGTGGTAAGGGAAAATTTCATCACTTTGACTTTGAAGAAACGCCTGAGCTCTTAGAGCACCGAAATAAATACCCTTTCATTTTGACGACTGCCAGACAACTGGAACATTATAATGCGGGCACCATGACCCGAAGAACTGACAATCAGGCCCTTTCCCCTATGGATTATCTAGAAGTAAACCCGTTAGATGCTGCTGATAAAAACATTTCAGCCACTGATAAAGTGAGGATTTTTTCAGATAGAGGAAGTGTTGAAATTCCCGTCAAGTTGACCTATCTGGTAAAACCAGGTGTAGTGAGAACCACCTTTCATCAACCAGAAATCTTTATCAACATGATCACCGGAAATGTTGGGGATGAATATACCTTGACTCCTGAGTATAAAGTTGTTGCCGTCGATTTCGAAAAAGTCTAAACGAGTCAATCACAAATTACCTGCAATTCATCATAAGCTAAAAAAACATGAGGAGGTAATTCTGTGGAGACTTTGGCATGAAACCCCATCCTGTTGCTGATATGTGTTAAATAGGCTTTTCTTGGTTGAATTAACTCTATAAACTCGAGGGCTTCTTTTAAATTGAAATGCGTTGGATGCTCATCCTTTCGAAGCGCATTTACAACCAGCACATCCAAATTCCTTAGTTTTTCCATTTCTCCTTGTCTAATGGTTTTAGCATCTGTGAGATATGCGAAATTGTCAATCCTAAACCCAAGAATTTTTAATTTGCCATGCATTACTTCAATCGGTGAAATGGTTTTGTTCTTGAGTTTAAAGTCAGATGCACCTATGATGTTTAAGGAAACTTTTGGTGCTCCTGCATACCTGTTTTCAGTTGCAAAAATATACCCAAATCGTTCTTGAAGATTCTGAGAAACTCCTTGATCACAATAGAATTCTACCTCACCATATTTTTGTGAAAAAGGTCTGACATCATCTAAACCCGCCGTATGATCTGCATGGTAATGCGTAAAAATAATACCGTCAAGTTGCCTGACATTTGCCCTGAGCAATTGCTGTCTGAAATCTGGTCCACAGTCAATGACATAGGTTGCGCCTTCCCATTCCAGCAATACCGATGATCTTAATCTCTTATCCTTGGTATCCGTTGATAAACAAACCTCATGATCAGACCCAATAACCGGAATGCCCTGTGAAGTTCCTGTACCCAGAAAGGTAATTTTCATAAAAATATTTTTTCCTGCTAATTTAACATTAAATGTCGATAATTCTTATGCAACGACAAGGAATGACTCAGATTCTCTAAACTTTTTTCAGTATCGCTACCACAATGATAAATCCCGCAAAACACACTGTATATAATCGATGGTACTTCCTGTTACAAAGTGATATTTATCAGCATTTAAGCCTAAAATAAAAGTTATTTTTAATGACAAATCAAAGCTAAAGGCATGAAAATAGGTATTTTAAAAGAGACTGAATCCAGTGAAAAGAGAGTATCCATTTCACCACGAATTGCCAAACAATTGGTTGATAATGGGTTCACGGTTTTAGTTGAAGATGATGCAGGAGCATCTTCAAAGTTTAAAAATTCTTACTACAGAAAAGCTGGAGCAAGTGTTGAGAAAAGAGGCGCTGTATACAAAGAAAGTGATGTGCTGATCAAAATAAACCCCTTTGACGAGGATGGCTTAAAACTAGTAGACAGTCATCACATTCTGATCTGTCAACTTTTTCACAAATCAAATCCAGAAATTGTTCAGCAAATCGCAGATAAAGGAGCCACCATATTCTCTATGGATACCCTACCGAGAATTTCACGTGCTCAGGATATGGATGTCTTGAGTTCTCAAAGCAACCTTGCAGGTTATAAAGCTGTAATCAAAGGTGCCTATGAAATGACCAAAATATTCCCCTTAATGATGACGGCTGCAGGTACAATTACACCATCAAGAGTCCTTATTTATGGAATCGGTGTTGCAGGTCTGCAAGCCATTGCAACAGCAAAAAGACTGGGTGCCATAGTAGAAGCGACTGATATAAGACTAGAAACAAAAGAACAGGCCGAATCTTTGGGAGCCAAGTATATCACTGTAGAATCAGATGAGGGCTCATCAGAGAACGGATACGCCAAAGCAGCATCTGAAGAATATGCAAAACGACAGAAAGAGGCCGTTAACGAATCATTATTTAAAGCAGATCTTGTGATCACTACCGCAATGGTTCCAGGCAGAAAATCTCCGGTACTCATCACTGAAGAACAGGTCCTTCAAATGAAAAATGGTGCGGTTATCATAGATCTCGCCGCTGCACAAGGTGGAAATTGTGAATTGAGCAAAATGAACAAGTCAGTTGTTAAAAATGGTGTAAAAATTATCGGAACCACCATTGCTCCAGAAAGTGTCTCAACCAATGCCAGTGATCTGTATGCTAAAAACATGTATAACTTCATCATGTTTTTAACAGAAAACAATGAGTTCAAATTCGATTTGGAAGATGAGATCACAGATGAGACTTTAATTGTAAAAGATGGAGTAATACGAAAAACATAAATTTTAAACTATGAACGAAATAATAGCATTAATAAGTGATAACCTTCAAATGATATATATCGTGATTCTCATGATTTTTGTTGGAGTAGAAGTCATTGGGCATGTACCTGCCGTGTTACATACACCTCTGATGTCTGGAGCCAATGCCATACATGGTGTGGTAATTATTGGGGCAATTTTGGTCATGTTAGGAACTGACGCCGATAATATCCTTGCGCTTGCCCTCGGCTTTGTTGCCGTGTTGTTAGGAACTTTAAACGTAGTTGGCGGCTTTGTTGTCACCGATCGTATGTTAGAAATGTTTAAAAAGAAAAAATAATGGAATATCTATTCAGTCTTGAAATCATTTATTTGATTGCCTCGGTAACCTATATCGTGGGACTCAAAATGCTAGGACACCCTGAAACTGCGCGTAAAGGAAATTTGATCGCCGCTTTTGGAATGGGACTTGCCATCATTGGAACCATTTTTTTATATCAAGGTGAAGTGGCCAGTCTAATTTATGTTTTAATTGCCATTGCGATTGCCATAGGTACAATTATAGGCTGGGGTGTTGCCAAGAAGGTTGACATGACAAAAATGCCTGAACTCGTTTCCTTATTTAACGGAATGGGTGGCGCCAGTGCCGCCTTGATCGGGCTCATAGAATTCAGCCACTATACGGGTGATCAAATATCTATTTTCACCATTTTGGCAGGAGTTATTATTGGTAGCATTTCCTTCTCAGGAAGTATGATCGCCTGGGGAAAGCTTAATGGCACATTGAACAAACCTATTAGATTTCCCTTCTATAACCTGATCAATAATGTGATTCTACTTGGCATTCTTGGCTTTGCTACTTATATCGTGTTGTCTGGAGCAGATAGTCAGTTGTTTTTATACCTGCTGTTTTTTGCGGCCCTGGCCTATGGCATACTATTCGTGATGCCCATTGGAGGTGCAGACATGCCTGTAGTTATTTCGCTTCTAAACTCCTTTACAGGATTGGCGGCTGCTTTTGGCGGTTTCCTTTATGGAAACATGGTTATGCTGACCGGTGGTATTCTGGTAGGATCAGCAGGTACCATTTTAACCTTTGCCATGTGTGATGCCATGAACAGACCCTTGGCAAGTGTTATATTTGGAGCTTTTGGAGAAGGAACAAACGGAAGTGAAACTTCGAAGCAGGCAAGTCAGGGGAACATAAAAAAAACAACACCCAGTGATGCAGCTATTTTAATGAATTATGCCAACCAGGTGATTATAGTACCTGGTTATGGTTTGGCCGTAGCTCAGGCACAACATGTCATACATGAGCTGGAAGTACTACTCGAAAAAAAAGGCGTTAAGGTAACGTATGCCATTCACCCTGTCGCCGGAAGAATGCCAGGTCATATGAATGTATTACTGGCAGAAACCAATGTGGATTATGACAAGCTGATTGAGATGGACGATATCAATTCAGAATTCCAAAACACCGATGCTGTTTTGGTTATTGGAGCCAATGACGTAGTTAACCCGGCAGCTCATAACGATCCGGCAAGTCCTATCTATGGTATGCCGATACTTGAAGTGGTCAACGCAAAAAGCATTATCATTAACAAAAGAAGTATGAATCCCGGCTATGCAGGAATCGAGAATGAACTGTTCTTTAATCAAAAGACTTCCATGTTATTTGGCGACGCCAAAGATGTACTTACAAAACTTGTTCAAGAATTAAAAAACATGTAAAACTATCAAGATTGTTCCTTCTCGAATGCGCTAAATTTTTAGAGCAAAGTCTTTATACTCTTTAAATCTTGAGTATATTTGTTGAAAAATAAGCAGGATGAGATTTATCAAAGGTGATAAAGAACTTGAACACGTTCTATCGGTTAAACAGAAGTCGCTTCGTGTTAACTTAAATGAGCATATTTACGGAACATTTGCTGAGATAGGTGCCGGGCAGGAAACGGTACGTCATTTTTTTAGAGCAGGTGGCGCCTCAGGAACCATTGCAAAAGCAATGTCGGCCTATGATAAAGATTTTTCTGATGCCATTTATGGGATTGAGACAGATCGAAGATATGTGACTGAATCACGTTTAAGGAAAATGCTGCGTCATGAAGTTGAACTGATCGAAGACCGATTGAATCGTGACAAACATCCAAATAAGATTTTCTTTTCTTACGCTAATACTGTTACAACCATTGACTTTGCTAAGAATTTCAAAGGACATGGATGGGTAGGAATCAGATTTCAAATGGATGCTTTAGAGGATTACAATGAGGTTGTTCTTCATGTTCGCTTCAAGCAAACAGATTCTAAACTTCAGCAGGAAACACTGGGAGTTTTGGGAGCCAATCTTATCTATGGGGCTTTTTATTTGAATGACAGCCCTAAAGATCTTTTAAAATCTTTTTACGACAATATTGACAAGGATACCATTGAAGTAGACATGGTTGATTTTTCAGGACCGAGATTTATGTATGTTGACAATCGATTAATGAGTCTTCACCTACTTAAAAACGGCATGACCAATGCGGTCATGTTTGGGCCTGACGGAAACAACTTACTGCCGGCTCAGCAGCTTTACAAAAAAAACATCCTGGCTTTACGGGGAAGTTACAGACCAGTAACCAGGGTAAATATGGAAATGTATGAGGAAGCTAAAAAGATGTTTTTCTCAGACAAAAGAGTTACCGAAAAAAATACCCATGTGATCTTTGAGATCACCTTGGCTAACTTACGTTCTGAAGGAAAAATAAATGAACGAGATTTCTTAGACAGAGCCGAATTACTCTGCTCTCTTGGTCAAACCGTTATGATCACCAATTTTCAGGAGTATTATAAGCTGGTTGATTATTTCTCTGAATTCACAAAAGCCAGAATGGGCTTGGCCATGGGTGTATACAATCTTATTCAGATCTTTGACGAAAAATATTACCGTGACCTGAGTGGCGGTGTATTAGAAGCTTTTGGGAAATTATTTTATAAAGATTTAAAAGTTTATTTATATCCTTTAAAAGATCTGGAGACTGGTGAAATCATCACAAGTAAGAGTCTGAAGGTACACCCGAGAATGAAGGAATTATATAAATATTTCAAATTCAATGGAAGGATCGCTGATATCACAAAATTCGATCCTGAAATTTTAGAAATATTCTCACGAAAGGCCTTCAAAATGATTGTGGACGGAAAAAATGGATGGGAAGAAATGCTGCCCGAAGGAGTCGCCAAAATTATCAAAGACAAACGATTATTTGGCTATAGTCGCAGAAAACATGAATTAAAGAATAAAACGAAATAAAAAAGGGCGGTGTTCACCGCCCTTTTTTATTTTATAAGATCTGAGCTGTATGATCTTTGGTTTTTACCTTTAAAATGACATCTTCAATCATACCGTTTTCATCAATAACGAAGGTAGTTCTGTGTATACCCTCATACTCCTTGCCCATAAACTTTTTCGGACCCCAAACACCATAGGCCATGATCACTTCTTTATCTTCATCGGCCAATAATGAATATGGTAATTCCTGTTTCGTACTAAAATTCAATTGTCGTTTCTCAGAATCGGCACTAACTCCAATCACCTCATAGCCTTTACGCTGAAAAGTTTCATAGTTATCCCTTAAATTACAAGCCTCTACGGTACATCCGGGTGTACTTGCTTTTGGATAAAAGAACAAAACCACTTTTTTACCTTTTAACTCTTTTGACTCTATGGTTTTACCATATTGATCCTTGGCTGAAAATTCAGGTGCCTTATCCCCTACTTTTAGTGTTGTCATTATTTGTATTTTTACCAAAAATACTGAAAAATGAATAAATCTGAAAGGGTTCAATTTGTAATTGACACATTAGAATCACTATATCCCTCCCCCCCTATTCCCTTAGATCATAAAGATCCTTACACCCTGCTGATTGCTGTTTTACTCTCAGCGCAAAGCACCGATGCACGTGTCAATAAGATTACACCTTTACTCTTTGAAAGAGCCGATAATCCTTTTGATATGATCACTTTAAGCATTGACGAAATACGAGAAATTATTAAACCTGTAGGTCTTTCACCTATGAAATCAAAAGGTATTTATGGTCTATCACATATTTTAATCGACAAATACAAGGGACAAGTTCCTGATAAAATCGAATTATTAGAAGAACTTCCTGCAGTTGGACACAAAACAGCATCTGTTGTTATGAGTCAGGCCTTTGGTGTACCAAGTTTTCCCGTAGATACACATATCCATCGTTTAATGTATCGCTGGAATTTAAGCACAGGTAAAAATGTGGTACAAACTGAAAAAGATGCGAGACGCTTATTTCCTGAAGAACTATGGAATAAGTTACATCTACAGATCATATATTATGGTCGTGAATACTCTCCTGCTAGGGGCTGGAATTTAGATAAGGATATAATTACAAAAACAATTGGAAGGAAAAATTTGACATAAAAAAAGCTCTTAATATCATATTAAGAGCTTTTTCCGATTAATTCAAATGAAACATTAAGCTTTCTTTTTCTGTCTTGACCGACTTTATCGACTTCGAATAGTTTAATAAAAATGAAACAGTTTCAGTGCTTGGGTCAAGTTTTTCTTTGAAAAATCTTTCAGTGTAAAGTTTTGCCATAAATCTTATAATTTTTTAGGGATTAATAAGATAACGAACAAAAATAAATATTATTGCACAAAGATTAAAAAACTTTAAATTAGTTTGTTAAAATAATATTATTGTTGTCAATCATTTTCCTTAAGTTGATCAAGGCATACCTCATTCTACCTAAAGCAGTATTAATACTAACGTTCGTTTGCTCAGAAATTTCCTTGAAACTCATATCCTTAAAAATTCTCATCATAAGAACCTCTCTTTGGTCTTCTGGCAATTCCTCAACTAATTTCTTTACATCTTCATGAATTTGATTCTTGATGATTTTTCCTTCTGCACTTAAAGAGTTGTCACTCAATACTGAAAAAATATCAAATTCATCTGTATTCTGAAAAGTAGGCATTCTGTTTCCTTTTCTGAAGAAATCAATGATAAGGTTGTGTGCTATTCGCATTGTCCAAGGTAAAAACTTACCTTCTTCATTGTATTTACCCATTTTTAAAGTATTGATGACTTTAATAAAAGTATCCTGAAAAATATCGTCAGCGACATCTCTATCTTGTACTTTTGAATAAATAAGACTGAAAATTCGTTGTTTGTGACGTAGAATAAGAATTTCTAAACATCTTGCGTTGCCAGCGATGTATTTCGATACAAGGACGCTGTCGTCTAATTTTTGTGTGTGCATAATTCCCCTTTTTTTTATGAAAATCAGTTATACGATTTGATTTTCAACATTATTGTTATGAAAAGTAGAACTATACTATATACAAAAATTTTTAAGTTAGAAATTAGGGGAGACTAGTTCAATATTTTCTAAAAGTCTCTGGACAAATATAAACACAAAATAATTTCATAAACAAATATTTTTTCGATTTATTTTATTTTTTTTAACATTTTCGATCCTTTTATTAACAGTTTTTACTTAGTATCTTTGTCGTTTGACCCTTCGAACAATAAACTTAATGCATTGAATAACAGAGACTTTAAGGATTTCATCACCATAAAGGGAGCGGCATTGCACAATCTCAAAAATTTAGATGTAAAAATTCCCAGAAATAAGCTTGTAGTAATCACTGGATTGTCCGGTTCGGGTAAATCTTCCCTTCCTTTTGACAC
>CAYQPI010000273.1:0-3050 GCA_964419405.1 uncultured Flavobacteriaceae bacterium | reverse complement strand
CTCAGTACCGCCGTCGGCAATCATTTGTTGAATGGTCTGGGTCCATCGCACAGGGGCCGTTAGTTGAGCAATCAAATTAGTTTTGATCTCTGCCGGATCGGACACTGCTTTTGCGGTTACATTTTGATAGATAGGACAAGTCGGTGTGCTAAAGGCTGTATTTTCAATGGCAGCTGCCAATTGCTCTCTTGCCGGTTCCATGAGTGGAGAGTGGAATGCTCCTCCAACCGGAAGTACCAAGGCACGTCTGGCTCCCTTTTCTGTTAACGTCTCACAAGCCTTGTTGATGGCATCAATTTCACCAGAGATCACTAACTGACCTGGGCAGTTATAGTTTGCCGCTACTACAATACCTGGAGTCTCAGCGCATGTTTCTTCCACAATTTGATCTTCTAAACCTAGCACAGCCGCCATTGTAGAAGGTTTTAATTCACATGCTTTTTGCATGGCTTGAGCTCGTTGAGAAACCAGTTCTAATGCTGCGTCAAATGATAGTGCACCATTGGCAACAAGGGCAGAAAATTCACCCAATGAATGACCTGCTACCATTTCAGGTGTAAAGTCATCACCCAGTGTTTTTGCCAGAATTACAGAATGTAAAAATATGGCAGGCTGAGTTACCTTGGTTTGTTTGAGGTCATCGGCAGACCCTTCAAACATGATGTCTGTTATCGAAAAGCCTAAAATATCGTTAGCCTGATTAAAAAGTTCTTGTGCTTGCGGAGATCCTTCAAATAGATCCAGTCCCATTCCTGAAAATTGAGCTCCCTGACCAGGGAAGATGTATGCTTTCATGTTGATGATGTTTGATTATGGTACAAAAGTAATTAAATGAATTGAGATTGAAGATGTAAAACTGGAGATTGCAGATTGCAGATTTGAGATGTTTGAATTTAGAATATTGAACAGGGAATATCCAATCTTGAAGGCGGTAACAAAAAGAATGATTGTACTATGTCAAAAACGATTGAGTATTAAATCATAAATCAACATTCTCCAATCTTAAATCAAGAAAATAAGATTTTAAAACTTCGACATTCGAAATTCCCTGTTAGACATTCTTTATTCGTTTTTTCACTATTTTAGACCCATGATTGAAAAAACCTTGTCCGAGAAGGACAGATCTCTGGCCTTTAGTATTTTTTTGATTTTAGCTGCAATTTTCATAAGCTCCTTGGTGGTGTCAAATTTAATTTTTCAAAAATTTTTTTCATGGAACTTTCTAGGGGTTTATAATTTTGAGATATCTGTTGGAATATTACCTTATCCTATTACTTTTTTAGTGACTGATTTGATCTCAGAGATTTATGGTAAGAAAAAGGCAAATCAAGTAGTGATTACAGGTATCTTTGCTTCTGCATTTTCGTTGTTAATCATTATGTTATCTGATGCGGCACCTGCGACCGAATGGTCGCCCATAGGGAATGAAGTTTTTCACAGTGTGTTTGGTTTATCAGCTTTGGCGGTTTTTGCATCAGCCATGGCGTATTTGGTAGCGCAATTTGTGGATATTCGAATTTATCATTTCTGGAAAAGGAAAACCAACGGGCGACATCTCTGGCTGAGGAATAATTTCTCTACTATATCCTCACAATTTCTGGATACCTTTTCTGTACTGTTCTTACTCTGTTCTTTTGGTGTGATTGAATGGAACTTGTTCGGAATCTTACTTCTCAACGGTTTTTTATTTAAACTTCTGGTGGCTTTGCTAGATACCCCAATTTTATACCTGTTTGTGTACTGGTTCAGGGCAAAGTTCAAGTTAAAAGCCAACGAAGAAATAGCATTATAGTTTTTCATTGCTAACTTTCAGAGAAATATACCTTTTACAGGGTATTGTGCACTATTGTATAAGCATTTACTTTAGCAGCAACAATTTTCCCGAACTTTAGATGTTCTTTGAACATCTTTCCAGTGTAAGGATCTTTAGGGAGGCCTCTTCGGAGGTCTCTACTTTTCTAAAATAATAGGGATTATTGTGGCAGGTAAATGAAATAACTTCCCCCTCGAGTATTATTTTCCAGTTACTTTATTCTAACCTACCTTCTGTTCCAGGGAGGTAGGTTGTTTTTTATAGTGGTATTCGTTTTTTAAATATCACTATACCCTCATGAGGGTATGGCGGTGTCTTATTAATAGTGTATCTTCATCATCATATTGTAAACGATCAAACCAAAGAATCTACATGAAAACAAAAACCATCGATGAATTCGTTGAAGGTATAGCCGTGCATTATCCGGAAAGAACCAAAGTTGATGGAAAGATTGAAGATCTTCAAAATATTCAATTTAATATTAATAAATGTGTTTTTGTTTGGGAGGTCAGAACAGGTGAAATGCTGTTTAAGAAGGGGTTTGAAAACCTGTTAGGATATGCTGACACTGACTTGAATCTTCAGGATTTTGTGGCATTATTTCATCCAGAAGACCGCGAATACATTGTGCGAATTGGTCAGGCCGCAGTACATTATTCAATTGATAATCCTGTAAATAATGAGGCCTTTTGTTTGTATGTTTCACATCGAATAAGAAAATCAGATGGAAGTTATGTGAAAATCCTAGCCCAATCTTCGCCTTATGAATTAGATGCCGATGGGCTGATCAGCAGTTTTTTGGTGACCCTGAGTGATATTGGTTTTGTTGACACTTCAGATGCCGTTCAATATAAATTTTTAGCCGAAGGACTTGACCCCAATGCTTTTCACGATATCGTTTTTGAAAGTCATAAATCATTGTTCACGCCTAGAGAAATACAAGTGATTTTAGAAATTGAGAAAGGCCTATCTAATACACAGATAGCCAATTCATTAATGATTAGTAAATACACCGTAGAGACGCATCGAAAGAAAATTTTAAAAAAAAGCGGATCTCATTCAGCTGAAGAACTTTTGTTGTTTTGCAAGATTAATGGGATTCTGAAATAAACAATTTCTACATACGTCTGCCATTAAAAATAGACTGTGTTTCACGTTCTCTTTATGATAATTTGAATATACCCTCCTAAGGGTATGGCAAGTCGCTTCATTTCTAGCTATTTTGCACCTTGTTAAT
>CAYQPI010000272.1:0-3381 GCA_964419405.1 uncultured Flavobacteriaceae bacterium | reverse complement strand
AGAAATCCTAAGGTTTTGAATTCAACATATCCCGCTGTTGTAAAATCTCCACGATCAGCATAGTAGCTCCCTTTTCCAAATTCAACATTATTCACCAACTCTGGGATCACCCAATGAAGATCTGCATAGCCTTGACCGTGTGCTTGGGAGACCATATTAACAGGCATGCCATCCACAGAAATATTTACATCGGTACCATGATCAGCGTCAAACCCCCTGAGAAAAATCTGTTCTGATTTACCACCACCTGCATGCTGTGCAATAAACAAGCCTGGTACCACTCTGAGAACATCTTGAGAAGAGTTTACGGTTCGAACATTTACATCTATTTGAGCAATTGATGTTGGTGTAATATTTGATCCATTTATATATACATCTTCAAGATCAATAGCATCTGCCTCCATTTGCACTTTAATCGACCCCGACTCTGAGCTAAAACGAATTTCCTTGGTGTTGTATCCTAGAAACGAAATAATAAGTACGCCCTCTTCTTGATCTGTGACCAAGGTAAAATTACCCCACTCATCTGTTATCGTACCTTCTGATCTGTCCTTAATAGAAATACTGGCACCTGAAAGAGGTGAATTAGTCGTCTTATCGACTACTCTTCCTTTCACAACAGTATGTGTATGTAAAGGTTTTGGTGACCAACCTACTAGAAGTCCAAAAAAAGCAACTAACACTGCCTTTTTCAAAATAAAAATTCTTTGAAAGAAAGATTTCATTAAACCTGAATCATAGTAATTTCAAAACAAAAATACACTTCTATTTTACTTTACCACAAAACATTCATTTCACTTTACCTTAGTCAAAAAAAAAATTCGTTTTGGTCCAAAAAGAAAGCGAGCTCTCTTTTGAAAGCTCGCTTGGGATGAACCATTTTATGGTTTGTAGTACCTTGGGCCGGGATCGAACCGGCACGATATTGCTATCACTGGATTTTGAATCCAGCGCGTCTACCAATTCCGCCACCAAGGCATTTATAGTAGTCCAATAAAAAAGAACCGTTATTCTTTAAATTGGGATGCAAATATAATCTTTTTGTTCAAAATTGCATTCTTTTTTTTAAGGTATTTCAACTGAAATTTAACACAATATTTCAGCTTCAATCTCTATCAATTAATCAAAATAATTAATTAATTTTGCACACGCAATAATTAATACAAAAACCTTAAAAACAATTCTTTATGATATCAGAATCACTGAGTCCAAAAATTTTTGCTTCTTCTCAAAGCCAGGAATTAGCTGAAAATATTGCAAAGGCCTATGGTATGGAACTTGGCAATGTTAGAAAAACTATGTACAGTGATGGTGAATTCCAGGTTTGTTTTGAGGAATCTATAAGAGGAAGAAGAATATTCTTAATTGGTTCAACCAATCCTCCAAATGACAATTTAATGGAAATGTTGCTCATGATCGATGCTGCCAAAAG
The DNA here is from genome assembly GCA_964419405.1 of uncultured Flavobacteriaceae bacterium. GTDB lineage: Bacteria > Bacteroidota > Bacteroidia > Flavobacteriales > Flavobacteriaceae > Lutimonas. The sequence goes on along the minus strand of CAYQPI010000272.1, from coordinate 1,949 downwards.
GGCATCGGCCAGACATATTACGGCGGTTATGCCTTATTTTGGATGGGCTCGTCAAGACAGAAAAGATCAGCCAAGAGTGCCAATCGCGGCAAAAATGGTGGCAAAAATTCTTCAGGCAGCAGGTGCCACCAGAATTATGACCATGGATTTGCACGCAGATCAGATTCAGGGATTCTTCGAAGTACCTGTTGATCATTTGTTTGCTTCTACTATTTTATTGCCTCATGTGGAAGCCATGAATCTGGAAAATATCACGATTGCTTCTCCTGATATGGGAGGTTCAAAAAGAGCCTATGCCTATTCCAAGTATTTGAAATGCGAAGTGGTTATTTGTTATAAGCAAAGAAAGAAAGCAAACGTAATTGATACCATGGAGGTAATTGGTAATGTAGAAGGGAGAAATATCATCCTGGTTGACGATATGGTTGACACTGCGGGAACGCTCACAAAGGCTGCAGATATCATGATGGAACGCGGCGCTTTGAGTGTTAGAGCACTTACAACACATGCAATTCTTTCGGGACCAGCTTATGAAAGAATAGAAAACTCTGGTTTAGAGGAACTTATAGTTACAGACACTGTGCCATTAAAAAAGCAAAGTTCTAAGATAAAAGTTGTATCTTGCGCCCCTTTATTTGCAGACGTGATGAAGATGGTTCAATCCAATACATCCATCAGCGGTAAATTTATAATGTAAACTAAATAAATATATAAAAATGAAATCGATTTCAATCAAAGGATCTAAAAGAGAAAGCGTGGGCAAGGTATCTACCAAGGCCTTACGTAATGCTGGAAAGGTTCCTTGCGTAGTATACGGAGGAGACCAGGCATTGCATTTTTCGGCAGATGAACTGTCGTTCAGCAAATTGGTATATACTCCAAATGTATATACTGCATCGATTGAGCTTGAAAGTGGTGAAAAATTAAAAGCCATCTTACAAGACATTCAGTTCCACCCGGTAACCGATAAAATTCTACACGTAGATTTTTATGAATTATCTGAGGATAAAGAAGTAACTATGGATATTCCATTGAGACTCACTGGTAATGCTCCAGGTGTATTGCTAGGTGGTAACTTACGTAATCCATTTAGAACTTTAAGAGTTAAAGCAATTCCTGCAAAACTTCCTGATTTTATCAATGCTGATATTTCTGGATTAAATATTGGAGACAAATTAAGTGTTGGAGACCTTTCAACAGGAGATTATGCAATTTTACACCCTGAAAATACTGTAGTAGCTCAGGTAAGAGTTTCTCGTTTAGCAGTTGCTGCTGAAGAAGATGACGATGAAGGAGTAGAAGGAGAAGAAGGAGCTGAAGGAGAGGCAAGTGCAGAAGCCGCACCTGCTGCTGAATAAATTTAAGCTTATCAGCTATTTAAAAAAGCTTTCCGAGATTCGGAAAGCTTTTTTTTATCTTTAACCCATGAGTTTATTACAAAAGCTTGGCTTTATTTTCAAAGCAAAAAACAAGATTGAACCAGACATGAAAAAATTTTTAATCGTTGGTCTTGGTAATATTGGTGAGAAATATCACAATACGAGACATAATATTGGTTTTAGTGTATTAGATGCCCTTGCTGAAAAAGAGCAAATCACCTTCGAGACAAAGAAACTGGGAGATATTTCGCGATTTAAATACAAGGGAAGAACATTTATTCTTCTCAAACCTAATACCTTCATGAATCTTAGTGGCAAGGCCCTTACGTATTGGCAAAAAATTGAAAATATTCCTATTGAAAATGTCTTGGTAGTAACTGATGATTTGAACCTCCCTTTTGGAACATTACGATTAAAGGCTAAAGGAAGCGCTGGAGGTCATAATGGTCTTACAAACATAAATGACGTCTTGCAGACCCAAAACTATGCTCGATTGCGATTTGGCATAGGAAGTGAGTATGGTAGAGGCCGACAGGTTGATTACGTATTAGGACAATGGAATGAAGAAGA
>CAYQPI010000271.1:0-3309 GCA_964419405.1 uncultured Flavobacteriaceae bacterium | reverse complement strand
TATAACATCAGCATAAAAGAGGATCAGATAAAAAAAGCCCTCGTTGAATGTCTTTTAAAAGTGGAAGATAGCTCACTTTATATGAGTGCTATTGGAGCCAATCAATTTCCAGAAAGGTGGGCTAAATTTGTTCATGATATAGGCGCCGAAACGTTAGACGGTCAGGCTATCAAATTAAAGGCGCTTGAGGGCGGCAGGTGGAAGGTATTTGCCAGCAAGGGAACTTCGATCAAACTTCGATACGAGGTACACCTTGACCATGAAGACCATCAATGGAGCGGTGGAATCGATGGTGCTGCCTATGCGCGTGACTGGGGTGTGTTTTATACAGGCAGAAGCATCTTTATTATGTCAGATGCTGTAGATCAGAAAGTTAACGTGAACTTTTCCATCCCTGAGAAGTGGAAAATATCCTGCCCTTGGGATAGGGATAAAAATCACGAATCAAGCTTTTCGGTGGATAACCTCAGGTCACTTACAGATGCCATCTTTTTTGCAGGAACCCACGAAGAAATTGTTCTAAAACGAGAACAGTTCCAATTGATATTCGCCTTGGGAGGTGAGGAGGTCATTGCCCAAAAAGAAGCTTTTTCAAAAATGGCTTCAGGGGTATTAGATTATTATATCGATTTGATGGGCGGTGTTCCAAACCCATCTCCTGACAATGCTTTTAGCAAGTCTGTTGTCGTCATTAATTCTTCTGATAAAACTGACGGAGAGGTCATCGGTAATAACATCAGTATCCTGCTTGAAAAAGATGGTGATCAAATGTCAGAACTGATTGGCCGTTTTATTTTTGCCCATGAATTTTTTCACCTGTGGAATGGCAAATCCTTTACGCCAGCCGGCAATGACTGCGAATGGTTCAAAGAAGGATTCACAAACTATTATACCCTTAAATCCCTTTTTCATATTGGTTTTCTCAATGAGGAATCTTACCTGAAAGTTCTCAACGATTTTTTCTACCAAAAATATATCACTGATGATGGTGTAGGTAAATTGTCTATGACAGATGGTGATCAAAAGCACGATCACTGGGGTCTGGTCTATAGTGGAGGGTTTTTTATAGGCATTGCCCAGGATATGATCATACGTTCGGCCACCGATAACGAAAAAAGCATTGATGATGTACTGCGTAGTTTATTTAAAAAATATGGAGGCACCAATGATGGATATTCCTTAGAGGAGGTTAAAAAGCTTATTTCAGAAGCAAGTGGCAAGGATCAGGAAGCTTTTTTTAAGCAATATGTTACGGGTGTTCAGCCAATTCCATTAGCAAACTATTTACAATTAGGAGGATTTAAGGCTCAGGAAGTAGAAAAATCTATTCATATCGAATTAGACGAGCAAGCAAATGAATCAAAAAAGCAGATGGCAAAAGGCTTCTTTGGTATAAATTAATTCAAAGTGCTTGATTTCTACTTTTTCAAGGCTTACATTAGCAGGAGAACCGCCTGTTGATGGAAGAAAAAACTACCCATATGCCTCAGATTACCGATGCTTTTGTAAAGCGACGGCTCGGATCTTCACAGGTATTTTTAAACAATCTTTTTATTAAATCTGCTACTTTCGAAGGAATGTATGCTGATGGAATACCCACTCAAAAACTTATAGCGCATCACGTTGATCTCGCAAAGGGAGGTGTAGGAATGACAACGGTTTCCTATGGGGCTGTATCGGCGGATGCCAGAACTTTTGACAATCAAATGTATATCAATAAAAAGAGCTTGGCACCCTTAAAAATATTGGTCAAAGAAGTTCACGTGGCAGGGGCTAAAATCTCCATGCAGCTTACACATTGCGGGTATTTTTCAAAAAACAAACATGCTAAAAAAATTCTGGCTCCGAGTAAATTATTCAATGCGTATGGCTTTTTGTCTGGCATGGGATATTCACAAGCCATGTCTTCTGATGACATGGAGCGCATCATAGAAGATTTCGTACAGGCTGCCATTTCGTTAAAGTCAATTGGTTTTGACGCAGTTGAGATTCATATGGGGCATGGTTATTTACTCAGTCAATTCTTGAGCCCGGCAACCAATAAGAGAAAAGATGCTTATGGAGGAGATATCATAAATAGAAGTCGCTTCCCTTTGAAAGTTGTGCAACGCGTTATCGCTGCCTTGGGTGAAGATTTCCCGGTACTTGTAAAACTTAATTTATCGGATGGTTTCAAGAAGGGTTTTTCGCTGAACGATTGTATTTATGTAGCGAAGCAACTTGAAAAAATCAACTGTGCGGCCATTGTGCTCAGCGGCGGGTTTACAAGTAAAACGCCTTTTTATTTAATGCGTGGAAAAATTCCTTTAAAAGGAATGATACAGAACGGCAGTTCGTGGGCCGAGAAAATGACCATGGCTCTTTTCGGGCCCTTGATTATTAAAGAATATACATTTGAACCAAATTTTTTTTTAGACCAGGCGCAAAAGGTGAGAGAAGCGGTCAAACTTGATCTGGTATATCTGGGTGGAGTAGATTCGGTTGATGGCATAGTAGAAATTTTACAGCAAGACTTTAATTTTATTGCTCTGGCCAGACCATTGATTCATGACCCTTCATTTTTAAACAAAATTAAAACTGGTAGTCTGATAAAAAGCTTGTGTAACAGATGCAATGAGTGCATCGTTGAAATGGACCGGGAAGGAGTTCGATGTGTTTTAGATTCGGCCAGTTAAATTTAACATCTGTATTAATTGTATTTTAGTCACTGCAAATCAATTAAGAAGTATAAACTATGGCATTTAGCGAGTATTTGGCTGATCGCGTACGGCAACGATTGTTGAACAAAGGGCAGATTGAGGAAAAAAAAATGATGGGTGGCTTAATTTTTATGGTCAATGAGAAAATGTGTATCGGAATCGATATTGACAAAAAATCAAATACAGACAGGCTTATGGTTCGCGTCGGAAAATTGCCTTATGAGGACCTATTAAAAAAAGATGGCAGCCGGCCTATGGATTTTACAGGCTCAGTTATGAGAGGTTTCCTGTTTATAGACCCTGAAGGGTTTGACAAAGATGCTGATTTAGATTTCTGGGTTGAAAAAGCCCTGGAATTCAATGATTTAATTGCCAAAAAATAACTACAAAACAGAATTTAACAGATGAGATTTATTTGCAAACTATCAGTGATCATTCTGATTTTAAGCCAGTTGAGCTGTCAACAAGCTGAGACAGTAAACAACCTTGGTGAATTTAAACAATGGGAACCGATTCAACTAGACTTTGAGGGTCCTCGCCTTTCAGAAACATCTCTTGACAATCCCTTTTTAAATTACAAACTAGCTGTTGTATTTACCCATAAAGACAC
>CAYQPI010000270.1:0-2366 GCA_964419405.1 uncultured Flavobacteriaceae bacterium | reverse complement strand
AGCAATTATTCTAGATTCAATAATGTCAGTGAAAAAGAAGTATCCTTAATTATAGATGTCATTCAGAATTTTAGCTAATCGGATACCTGACTTCTGTAATTGAGATAATACTGTGTCAAAATAATCATAAGAATACCTGTAGCTTAATTTGTCATCAGGTTTTACTGATCCGTATATTTTTTTTGCCAGGTTTTGAGATTCATAAGTCCAATCTAAAACACTTCCCTGTTTGATGGTTTCGATTTGAGATTTAGATAGCCTTTTTCTGTTGGCGGCCAATTCGCTGTAACTCATATTGTAGAATTCAATCATGTCTGAATCCCAGACTCTGTGTAGGTTTGATTTTTTGCGATGCCACTCAACTTTGATATCATTTCCGCCCCTGTCTTCACCTCTCCCAACGTGCAATGGCTGGTGCAGGTCTCCGATCAAATGCACTAAAAATTTTAGAAAAAATGCCTTGTCTTGTTGTGAGGCATTTGGGTCTTTTAAAACAGTGATACAGTGCTCAATTCCCGAAACAATATCTCCTCGCTCGTTTTTCTTACTGTCTTTGTATTTTACATCAAAAGGAAAGTTTACAAAATGCCAGGTATAATATTTGTCATAGGCGTCATCAGATTTGATGTCATCACCATAGGTAGAGACCATGGCCAGTCCTTGTCCGTTTAACAATTTGTCGATTTCTTTTTTGGCCTTTTTACTCAGGTGGTTTTCTGCAATTTCGCCAACAGTTCTGTGCCCGGTTGCACCCCAATTAGGCTCGGTATGAGCTGATGAAAGGTTGTAAAAAAATGATAAAAAAAGGATAAGGAAAAGATTTTTCATAATTGTGAATTGATTCTGGTAAAGGTATAAAAAAAGAGGGTTTATTTTAAAAATAAACCCTCTGGCTACACAAATTTTATCTTATCAACTTGAGTTAGTATAAAGATATTTATAATGGGATAATAAATTAGTGTTCATTCATCCTGAAGTCAGCATAGGCATCCATTCCGTGTTCGAAGCCATCAAGACCTTCTAGCTCCTCTTTTTCTGACACTCTGATTCCTATCGTTTTCTTCAATGTAAATAAGATCGCAAAAGATGATAGGATACAGATTACAGCATAAGCTGCGATTCCTACAAACTGACTTATTAATTGGTCGACACCAGCCAAATTACCGAAAATACCAACAGCAAGTGTTCCCCAAATTCCACAGATCAAGTGCACTGCAATGGCACCAACCGGGTCGTCTAATTTGATTTTGTCTATAAATGATACTGCAAATACGATAAGCGCACCACCGATTGCTCCAATTAAGATAGCGTCCGTTGGAGACATTTGGTCTGCTCCGGCGGTAATACTAACCAGTCCTCCAAGAATTCCATTTAAATACATGGTAAGATCCAGGTTCTTGTACATGGCAGTTGACACTAGAAATGAAGCTACTCCACCAGCGGCCGCGGCCAAACAAGTTGTTACCAAGGTCAAAGAGGTCAATTCAGGATCGGCCGAAAGTACAGAACCTCCGTTGAATCCGAACCATCCCAACCATAAGATCAATACACCAGCTGTGGCAATTGGAATATTGTGACCAGGGATTGCCATAGGCTTGCCATCTTTGAATTTTCCAATCCTTGCTCCAAGCAGCCATACAGCTACTAAAGCGGCCCAGCCACCTACAGAGTGAACCAAGGTAGATCCGGCAAAATCATAAAAAGGTGTTTCTCTCATATCTAAGAATCCGCCACCCCATTTCCATGAACCTGCAAGCGGGTAGATAAATCCTACATAGATGATCACAAAAATCATAAAAGGCAATATTTTAATCCTTTCTGCAACGGCACCAGATACAATGGTAGCAGCTGTTGCGGCAAACATACCTTGAAATAAAAAGTCTGTCCAGTACGTATAGCCTTCATTATAAGCTAAATCTAATGCGCCGTCAACAAGAGGAGCATCTAATCCAAAACCTGCAAAACCAAGAAAACCATTAAATTCACCAGGATACATTAGGTTAAATCCTACTAAACAATATAGTAGTAATCCTACTGTAATTATAAACACATTTTTAAATAAAATATTTAAAGTGTTTTTCTGTCTTGTTAATCCAATTTCTAAAAATGCGAACCCTAAATGCATAAAGAATACTAGGGCTGTACAGACCATCATCCATACATTATTTGTTGTTACTAATTCCATAGTTTAATTTTTTTATGTTATTTAAGGGTTTCTCCTCCTTTTTCTCCTGTTCGTATTCTGTAACACTCATTGATGTCTGACACAAATATTTTACCATCTCCTACTTCTCCTGTGCTTGCAGCTTCAAGAAGTGTTTTAACAGTTATCTCTTCAAAATCATCATTTACAACTATTGATAAAT
>CAYQPI010000269.1:0-6695 GCA_964419405.1 uncultured Flavobacteriaceae bacterium | reverse complement strand
CTTATGAAGAATATCTACTTTTTGGCTTCTCTTTTAATGTTAATGATTGTCGTTTCCTGTTCCTCGGTAGAGGTGTACTCAGACTATGATAAGACAACTGACTTCAATGGCTTTAAAACATATGCATTTTATAAAAAAGGTATAGACAGGGTTGAGATCTCTGATCTTGATAAAAAACGAATCCTGCGCGCCATTGAAAGAGAAATGAAAGCAAAAGGCATGGTATTGTCTGAAAACCCCGACCTGCTCGTAAATATCTTTACAAAATCAAGAGAAAAAATAGATGTCTATAACAACAATTATTATGGTTGGTACCCTTGGTATTATGGCTATGGAGGCTATTATGGACCTGGTTATGGATTTGGCTACACCAATGTATCGAGCTCAACAGAAGGTACCCTGTTTATTGACCTAATTGATGCCCGAAAGAAAGAGCTGGCATGGCAGGGCATTGGCGTCGGAATTCTTTCCTATTATAAAAGTGTCGATAAAAAAGAAGCTCGAATCAACGAGTTTGTGACCCATATCATGACACAGTACCCACCTCAACTAGAAGTGAAATAAAGAGACTAGTTTCGGCTTTAGCTTACCTGTATTAGATTTGATCTATTTGTTCCTGGACAATTTCCCAGGATGTCATTAATTCTTCTAAACGCGTTTTCCTCTTTTCGTACTCTTTGAAAAATTCTCTGTTATCCTGAAGTTTTTCAAAACTCTCTGCAATTTCAGTATCATCAGAACTGATTTTCTGCTCCAGATCAGAAATTTCAGCTTCAATTTTACTCAGCTTATTTTGCAGTTTTTTCTTTTGCTTTTGATCGGCATGTTCTTGCTTGCCACTTTTTGACGAACTAATGGAAGATTTTTCTTTTTTGGATCGCATTTCGACGGCTCTCATATCTTCCAGCTCATGCTGCTCTAGAAAATAATTGATATCTCCCAAATACTGCTTAATGCCACCTTCTCTAAAAGAAAAAACGGTGGAGGCCAAATCTTGTAGAAAATCCCGATCATGCGAAACCAGGATCAAGGTTCCGTCAAATTGTTTCAACGCCTTCTTTAATACATTTTTTGATGCAATATCAAGGTGATTCGTTGGCTCATCCATGATCAAAACATTAAAGGGATGCAGTAGCATTTTACACAGGGCAAGGCGATTTCTCTCCCCTCCTGACAATACTTTTACCTTTTTCTCTACCTCATCACCTCTAAAAAGAAATGATCCTAGCATATCCCGCACTTTAATTCGGTTACCATCTGTTGCCTCATTTTCCATGGTTTCCAAAACGGTCATTTCACCATCTAAATACTCTGACTGATTCTGTGCAAAATAGCCTATCTGTACATTGTGTCCGAGTTTCAACATCCCATCATAAGGGATTTCGCCTACCATGATCTTGGCAAGGGTCGACTTCCCCTGACCATTTTGTCCAACAAAAGCGATTTTACTGCCTCGCTCGATCAACATATTCACATCTTCCAGCACCTGATTTTCGCCATAATTTTTCGCAACCTCTTCAGCTTCCACCACCACCTTTCCCGGGGTCACAGACATGGGAAAACGAACATTCATCACCGCATTGTCATCTACATCTACTTCTATTCGTTCCACGCGATTTAATTTCTTGATCAGCGATTGAGCCATAGAGGCCTTGTTTGCTTTGGCTCTGAATTTTTCTATTAATTGCTCTGTATGCTTTATTTCTCTCTCCTGATTTTTCTGAGCCTGTAACTGTTTTTCTTTAATTTCATTCCTCAGTAATAAATACTGAGAATAAGGTTTTTTATAATCATATATCTGGCCCAAAGAAATTTCAATCGTTCGGTTGGTCACATTATCTAAGAACATTTTATCGTGAGAAACCATCATAATGGCTCCACCAAATCCCTTCAAAAAATTCTCAAACCAAATGATCGATTCAATATCTAAATGGTTTGTAGGCTCATCCAATAAAAGAATGTCATGGTTCTGTAATAGTAGTTTCGCCAATTCTATCCTCATTCTCCACCCTCCCGAAAAGGTATTGGTCATTTGATGAAGGTTTTCTTGTTTGAACCCTAAACCGGCAAGAATTTTTTCTGTCTCTCCCTGGTAGTTATATCCTCCTATCAGTTCATATCGATGTGACAGTTCATCCAGATCATGCATTAAATTATGATAGTATTCACTGTCATAATCAGTTCGTTCAGCCAATTGGGTATTGACATTTTCTAGTTTCTTTTCAATAGATTTAATCTCTTTAAAAGCCTGATAGGCCTCCTCAATCACGGTTCTACCCTCCTCAAAGTCAATATCCTGCTTCAGAAATCCAAGGCTAATGTCTTTATCAAAAGCCATTGAACCACGATCGTATTCCTGTTCTCCAGCAACGATCTTAAGCAACGTTGATTTACCAGCTCCATTTTTTCCAACCAAACCTATTCGGTCCCCGGCATTCAGTTTAAACGTAATTCCAGAGAACAGTTCTTCTCCTGAAAATGAAACGGTAATATCGTGGGCATTCAGCATTATTCTATCTTAAAAATTTATCTTTGCAAAAGTAATTGAATATAGTTAATCTACAATGCTCAAAAAAGGTTCAAAAATATACAGCATATTAAATAATAAATGTCCTCAATGTCAGGAAGGTGATTTTTTTGAATACAAGTGCACGCTCAATTTCAAAAAGAATTTAAAAACTCATGAAACTTGTGATTCATGCGGATTGAGATACATGATCGAACCTTCTTTTTTTTATGGTGCGATGTATGTTTCCTATGGCCTTACGGTTGCGCTGGCTGTGGCCATTTTTATCATTTGCCATTTAGCAGGATTGGATCTTCTGAGTTCCTTTGCGGCCATTGTTATAATTTTATTGGCTTTGACGCCCTTGACGATGCGAATTTCAAGATTGCTTTATATCAATCTATTTGTGCATTTTAAAAAAGAAACAAACTAAGATTTCGATCTGAATCTTCTGATGTCTATTTCTTTGTCAAGAGCTATGTCATTTTCTAAATACTGAAATAACTTTTTTGCCATCAAAGGTGCAATCATTACTCCTCTGGTTCCCAAACCATTCAATACCGCTAATCGACGATTATCTGGATGAGTGCCAAGTAATGGCCTTCTGTCACCGGTTGTAGGTCTCACTCCCGCCTCGTGATCAACTACTTTATAGTCACAGGTAAGCACCGTTTGCAATTTCTCTTCGAGTTCTTTTCTACCTTCCTCGGTTGGCTCATTGGTTTTATCTGACCAGTTAAATGTAGCACCTACTTTATAGAGATCCTCACCCAAGGGCATGATAAAAACTGCCGATTTAATGACTTCGTTTAATTGGAGACCAGGAGCGTGAATTGTGATCAATTCTCCCTTAGTGCCATTTAAAGGTAAGGTATTGAAAAATCGATTTTGCTTTAAACCGTTGCCTTCGCAAAAAACAATACAATCCGCTTCAATATTCATGTATTCAATACGGGTCTCCCAGGTGATGACATTATCATGCCTAAAAGTGTCATCCATCAATTGACCTTTAGTATGTAAATGTTCACGATAAGCCTTGACCAGGTCTCTGACCTTTATTCTTCCCGTATGATTTAATTTTCCAGCTTTAAAGGGAGCGACAACAGCTTTTGACCTTACATTCACTAATTCAGGATCCATGAATTCCTGCAAAGCAGGCTTATCACTGGCAACGAACCAATTGTTCTGCTCTTCAACACTCTTAAAGGTTCTATGAATGGCAATGGGCTCATCAAATCTAGCTGCTAATTTCGTCTCTAGATCTTTATAAAATGGCAGGGCAATTCGCAACTGCTCCTTAGCATTCCAGACAGGCGTAAATCGTTTTAAAATAACAGGGTTATACATCCCACCGGCCACTAATGAAGATGTTTGAGATTCGTTCTCAAATACCAAAAACGATTTCTGTTGTTTCTCTAACTCTTCAGCAAAGGCAATACCAGCCAATCCTAAACCCACTATGATATAATCTACTTTATGTTTCGACATAGCCACTTATTTGCAGTCCAAAGATACTGTTTAGAAATGAAAATAAACTCGCGAGGGTATGGGAAGTGAGGCCCTCACTTCCCATACCCTCAGAACTGACACCTCACTTCCGATGCCCCCCTTCCGATGCCCTCAGAATTTCGAGCATAAAAAAAACCCCTACTTTTCAGTAGAGGTCTTTTTCTTATTAACTCATTAATTAGTAATTCCACATATCGAGCTCCCTATCTCGAATGTCTTCTTTAAGTTTATCTGATTCTAAAACTTGAAAAAGTGAATTTCCCTTTATATATTCTGCAACATCTCTGTTACCATAAATATTCTCTTCTCTATAGATGATTGCGTTGAATCTTCTGGCATTTAGCAAGTGATCATAAGACAATGGATAAGCAGAATTCTTTTGATTGAAAACTTTCATATCATGTGTACTATATCTCGCGCCTGGATACCAAACCCAAAACAACTCAATTAATTCATCTTGTGAACCTTCACTATCAATGAAGTTTACATCCGGAGCTACTGGAGCAACTCCCAGTAATCTGTATTTCAATTCACCTTGTCGCTTGTCAAAATACCACACTCCTTTAATTCTGAATCCTTCTATATCTCCCGCTGTGATGTCTCTTCTGTCAACATATTCGTCAGTTAAGACCTCTCCAGCATTTAATCTCTCAATACCTGCATCTGAAGTATCAATTCTAGCCAATCTACCTGAAATATCTTTAAGCGTCAGCTTATCTTCAAAATAAGAATCATCATAGACGTCGATAATCTCTCCGCTTTTGATCCCTCTTAACAAGGTATCGTACAATGACCTTCTCGTCGAACTGATATTACTAGTATCCACCGGGTAGTAAAACGGCATGTTGATTTTTTCATTCAAATCTACATATTCCCATACCACTTTTGACCATAAGATATCTCTGTCATCGATATAGCCATAAGCTAACGGTGTATCATTATCAGCAGCTAACTGCTCTGGTGTTTTCATACCTACCTGCTCTGGAATCTTTGCATTCAGCAAATTTGCCTGTGCATTCATTGACCCTACAGAAAGTAGACCGATTACTGCTATTATTAAACTTCTCAATTTCATAATTCTATATTGATTAATTTGTTATTTCAACATTTACCGGAGAAGCATTTTTCAAGTAGTAACCTGAATTCCCCACTAATTTTTGCTTGATATCAAAAATGATCACAACATCTCCTTTTCTAGCCTTGTTCAATACTCTGATTGCAGATGCGTCAAATTTGTTTCCTCTTACGATTACAGTCGGCTGGCCTGGCACTTTGACACTAAAACCGGTTGTGTTGATCTTAAGATCGAATACAAAATCTGGAAGCATTGAGCTAATCGTAGCTTTCTGCAAGGTACTTTTTGGCATTTTGATCATTCCATACTCACCTCTTACTGCTGCAACAGGAGCTGGGATATCTTTAATTCTAAACATCTGGCTAGAACTAATTGGTGTTCCGTCAGGTAATTTTGCACTTACGGTAATTTTAACCTCTCTTCCTTTACCTGGAGACATGGCATATTTTCCAATACCTTTAATCTTTTTCAAACCTGGAGCGCTCGCTTTTACAGCGTTATCAGCAACACCTGGTACAGAAACGGTAATAGGGTTTTGAACACCTCTGTATACTACATTCATTTTATCTGCAGAGATTACAGCACTATTAGGTTTTGCAACCACAGCATAAGACGTTTCAACTGGAATTTCAACTGGTTTTCCATTTTCCATGAAAATGAACTTCCCTTTGATCTCGTTCTCACCTACATTTCCTGAAGGAAAGTCAAGAATCGCTCCACCATCTTTAATATTGGTGATTTCTTTTCCGTTAATTACCACCTTCTCAGGTTTTAATGAACCGTCATATCTTCCTAAGACGATCTTTCCTTGAAAATTCTCACCTTGTAAAGTCGCTGGTGCATTTGGAATCAAAATCGCCTGATAGTTGTTCATACTAACATCGCTGGCCATCTGTCCTTGTAACATGTTTCCTAAAACTTCAGATTCAGTTGTTTTAATATCAGCCTGAATTTGAGTCATCTTCGTAATTGATGCTACTAAAGGAAATCCTTTAAAGTTATAATCTAACCAATGAATCTCTTTCCCTTCTCTGTTCGTCACCTTATCGGTTGAAAATCTTGAGGCAACATCATTTTTGATGTTCTCACTACCTTCACCCATCACGGCTCCGATTTCAGTTCTAAAGTTATTCATTCTATCAACAAATTCCTGACCAGCTTCCTGATACACACCATCATTCCCTTTAAAGAACTTGGCATCTAAGAATTTACCTGAGTCCATGGTTTGATAATCTGTAGGATCATCTACCGTAGCCTTCATTTCTTCTTTGATACCTTCGATATAGGCATTGTATTCAGTTGAAAGCTCCTGAATCTTTTTTGCTTTCGCATTCTCATCGCTGTATTTTTCACTTTGTTCTACAGCTTTAAGCGCTAGATCTTCATACGATCTGGTGTTCCTGGTCGTTGCTGCATCATTAGCGGCTACCAGCTTATTGTCCATTAATCCAAAGGCTTGTAAAACTTCTTTTGACATATTCATTGCCAACATAGCGATGAAAATCAAATACATCAAGTTAATCATTTTCTGCCTTGGTGATTGCTTACCTCCTGCCATTTCTAATAGTTTTTATAGGGTTAATAATTGGTTGTTAAAAGAATTAT
>CAYQPI010000268.1:0-12823 GCA_964419405.1 uncultured Flavobacteriaceae bacterium | reverse complement strand
CGTTATTATTTTCAAGGAGACAATATTCAGTCATCCAAAATTCCAGAGAGGGATCAAGACTATTGATTTTACCAAACAAAGATTTTCTGGTACTGAATAAGGTGCTCGTTCCATAGGTGGTATAATAACTATGACCGGCTATTTTATGGGCAAGATTTTCAAGATTGCCCAGATATGCCGATGAATTAGGATCAAAGAAAGTATTTAATTGATCTGCTCTTCCGGGTTTGTCTGCGTTTTCATATAAATAATTCAGTTTTCCAGCCTCAGCAACTTCAATTTTGGTGTCTAATGAAGACTGATTAAGTTTTTGATTTAAAACCTTGGTAACTTCTGCAACTTCATCATTTAACCATGGACTGCCTTCCTGACCTCCTGTCCAGTCCCATTGTGGCTCGTTAAAAGGGGATATATAATCAAATTGAATTCCATCATTATTATATAAATTCTCAATGACCTCTGCTAAAAATTCAGCGAAGTCACCATATTTATCTTGATCAAGGTTGGCAGAGGTGCCTCCTGATGAATGCGCCTTTCCATTTTTGGTCATGTAAATAGGTGGGCTATTTGAAAAAGCTGTAAAGTGATCTACACCTCTTAATTTGGCCGCTTGAAGAAACCATCGTTGTCCTTCATGAGCCGTCCAATCATAGCCATGATCAGTCATAAATGATTCTGCCCTTCGCCATTCATCATCAATACCACTAGGCGCTCCTTGTGTTGCACTTCCCGCTCCTATATTAAAACGCCAACTGTTCAAGCCAATGCCTTTAGGGCTTCCATCCGGCTTTACATCCTTACTGAAAAGAAGATCTGCAATCATATTTCTTTTTTCCAAAGGCCAGTTCTTACCAACAAATTGCGTTGACCAGGCATCAGATGCTCCAAAACTATGGATATGCTGGTGACCTCCTGTTGGCAGAATCTGAACTTCCAAATAGCTGCTAGGTGGTTGACTACCTCCTCCATCGTCGTCATCAGAAGAGCTATTTCCGCAACCTGTAAGTAATGTTCCAAATAGAAGAACGGTAAATGTTGTTTTTATGAACTTCATTTTCTTCATAGTGTTTGACAAAAAGTCATGTTTATTAATAACCAGGGTTTTGCTGAATATCTCCATTTGATAGATCAATTTCCGTTTGAGGAATAGGAAATAAATAATGGACCCCGGCATTGAAATATTTACCTTCATCATTTCCTGCATCATAAGGGTCAGTGCTCTCGTTAATATTATAGTCTAAGAAAGATTCCATGGCACTTTGTAGTCGACCTGATCTTTTTAGATCGTAGTAGCGATGCCCTTCCATGGCTAGTTCAAGTCTCCTTTCATTAAAAACAGCTGTAAGCAGGGCAGGGCCAGTAGCATTTATTTCGTCCACACCCGCTCGTTCTCTTACCTTATTGATTGCTGTCAAAGCCTCATCTTCATTTCCGATATGATAAGCTGCTTCTGCCTTCATCAATAATAAATCGGCAAATCGAAACAGAATGTGATTCAGGCCTGATCGAACGTGCTCATCCTTTGGAGGTCTTTCATCAAATGACAGGTAATATTTTTTATTTATTCTTCCGGTCATGTTTTGATCTGGATCTGTGTCATAAGCAGGATGATCTTCATCGACATACTCGCCTTCACGGATAATGGTATGAACCCTTCTTGGATCATCTCCCATAAAGTTATCCAGATGACTGCTTGGAGTACAAAAACCCCATCCACCGTCTGAACGACTTCTCGATAGCACAGGTAAGGCACTTCCGGAGTAGTAAATATCGTTATAAGAATGCTGAATTTCAAAAATAGAACCATTTCCATTTGGATTACCCATACTCCAAACATTTTCAAAAGAATCATTCAAATTATGCTCCCCCAGTAATTCTACCTGTTCTGCGTGGTCATAGGCTTCACTAAACTTTTCCTGATATAGGTATGCTTTGGCTAAATAAGCTAAAGCCGCCCCTTTGGTGGCACGACCCAGTTTTTCAGGAGAAATCTCGCTCTTCGTTGGTAAGAAATTAGCAGCATTTTTTAAATCCAATTCTATTTGGCTCCAAATTTCCTCTTCTGAAGACCTCGTAAGATTTGCCTCCTGAATTGATATTGGTTCAGTTAATAAGGGAACACCACCAAAGTTTTTCACCAGTTCAAAATAAAAGACTGCTCTTAAGAATTGTGCCTCAGCTAATAATTCGTCAATTTCTTCCTGTAAAATAGGAGCCTGTGGAATTCTTTCTAAGGCTAAATTACATCGGTAAATACCTTGATATGAAAATCTCCATTTATACTCTACCCATTCATTAGAAGAGTTTATATTAAAATCTGCAAGGTTCCCAAAGTCGCGTTGATCCCCTTCATTATTGTTTCCTTTAAAGGCATCATCTGAGCTGGCATCTCCTACCAGCCAAAAGAAATCCACCTCCCACCAGTCCTGAGGGCTAAGTGTAGAATAACATCCTATTATGGCTCCGTCACATTCTGAATAGTTTGAATAAAAACTATCAAGATTTTGCTTTCCGGTCACTTCGTTGTCTATATAATCTGAACATCCGCTCAGCAATAGAATTAAGGTTAATATACTATATGATATCTGTTTCATCTTATTCGATTTTAATTCATTAAAAGGCAATGTTAACACCAATGTTAAAAATTCGCGGTAGGGGGTAGTGTCCCCAATCAACACCCTGGAGGGTTGCAGTTCCTCCAATATCAGGATCAAGGCCGCTGAACGACGTTGCAGTAAATACATTTTCGCCAGTCAGGAATACTCTGAAATTAGTTAAGTTGGCCCTTTCTAAGGTGTCTTTAGACAAGCTATATCCGAGTTGAATATTTCGTAAGCGAATAAAAGAACCGTCTTCTATATAATAACTGGAATATCTGAAATTTTGATTCGGATCGTCATTGGATAATCTTGGTTGTGAGTTAGTACTTCCTTCACCATCCCAGGCGGCTTCATAAAGTCCGGCATAAGAATTATAGTTACCAGCTCCAGAATTCAAGTATGGTTTGGCTGCATTTAACATGTCTCCACCATAGGCTCCGGTGAATAGAGTACTTAAATCAAACCCCTTGTATGCAAATTTCATGGTGAAACCAAAGCTTAGGTCAGGAATTGGATTTCCTATTTCGGTTCTGTCGTCATCGGTCAGCTGACCATCATTGTTCAGATCTTTAAAACGCATGTCTCCAGGTTGAGCGAAGGGTTGAATAATATTTCCAAATTCATCAGAATGACTGTTGATTTCTGTTCTGTTTTGAAAAACTCCATCAGCAACATAGCCATAGAATTGACCTGGAGCCATTCCTTCAGCGGTGCGAGAAAGACTATTTAAACGTTGGTGATTTCCATCCCATATGGCTTCTCCGTCAGCTAAATTTGTAACCTTAGCATTGTAATGTGTCAGATTCAATATAAAATTGGTCTTAAATTCATTAAAATCATGTCGGTAGCTAATTCCCAAGTCAACCCCGTTCGTTTTAAAGCTTCCAACATTGGCCCATTGATAAATAAAACCTGCTCCGAGATACAGAGGAATACTCTTTTCCACGATCATGTCAGTAGTAGTACGTGAATAAACATCGAGATTGACACCAAGTTCAGAATTAAAAAAGGAGAGGTCTAGCCCAAGGTTAATATCTTCAACAGTTTCCCATAAAAGATCTGGATTTCCCACATTGTCAGGTGCTTGACCAATTAAGGTGTTTTGACCAGCTCCAGAGGTATAATATTCGTTTCCGATAGTCGTAAGTTTCGCTGAGTTAGGCAGAGAATTCCTGTTGTCATTTCCAATTTGACCGTATCCAGCTCTTAGCTTTAAAAGATTGATCCAATCAGAATTATCCATAAAACTCTCATTTGAGATCACCCAACCTGCTGAAATTGATGGGAAAACAGCCCATTGGTTTTGTTCAGGAAACAATGATGAACCATCGGCCCGTACTGTTGCCGTGACCAAATATTTGTTGTCAAAATCATAAGAAGCCCTTCCCAGATAAGAAATCAGGTTGTAGTTTTCGTTATTTCCAGAGGAGTAAAAGGCTTCTGTAGCGGCATCCAGATATCGAAGAGATTCTGTATTGTTAGGAACATTTTCTCCTTCCCCATACAAGGTTCTATGCTCTCTTGATTCAACAATGATACCACCCATAACATTTAAATGATGTTTGTCAAAATCTTTTTGATAGGTAAGAATATTGTTCCATGTTGTATTTGTTCTGTTGTTATGAGTTCTACTCACCTTATTTACATCTCTTTTGTCGGTTTCTTCTATAAAATAATCAGGTTCAAACCAATTGTTTTCAAAAGAACTGAAGTAGATGTTATATTGAGATTTAAAAGAAAGACCTTCTATAATTTCCCAGTTGATGTAGAAATTTGCAACAACTCTGGTATAATTATCCTCGTTAAATGATCGGAACAATTGGCCAAGAGCATTTGGTACATCTGTAACGGTTGGTGAAAAAACACTGAATTCGTTCAGTCCTACCTGTTCATAATCCGGCAGGTAGGGATCTGTTACAGGTTCCAATCTATGAACATCCCATACCAGATTGGGGCCGTTTGTAGTTTGTGAATTTGCCAGGGTAAAGTTTTCTCCAATAGTCACTTTGTCCCCTAATTTGAATTCTGTATTGAGTCGAACGTTCCACTTTTGAAAATCACTGCCCTTGATAATACCATCCTGATATTGATGCGTTGCACCTGTTGAAATTTTCATAGTTTCTGAGCCGGAGGTTATATTGACATTAAAATTGCTCATTGGGGCAGATTCTGTGACTTCATCCCACCAATCAGTTCCTGAACCTAATTCGTCGGGGTTTGGATAGAGCGGGCTGTTACCATCGTTTTCTAAGGAAGCATTGATGATACGACCATATTCAGTGGCATCAGCTAATGATGGCTTTTTAGCTACGCTTTGAAGTCCACCATTTGCATTGATATTGACTGTAAAACGGTCAATTTTAGCTTGTTTGGTTCTAATAA
Source organism: uncultured Flavobacteriaceae bacterium (assembly GCA_964419405.1). GTDB lineage: Bacteria > Bacteroidota > Bacteroidia > Flavobacteriales > Flavobacteriaceae > Lutimonas. The sequence continues at coordinate 7,841 of CAYQPI010000268.1, read as the reverse complement.
TAATAACTCCATTGGATGCTCTGGATCCAAAAATAGCAGAGGCAGAGGCGTCTTTTAATACCTGAACACTTTCAATATCATCGGGTGATAAAAAATTAATGTCATCCAGGGGAACATCATCGACAACATATAATGGTGTGTTGTCATTTAAGGTCGATAATCCTCTAATAGTTACAGTTCCTTCAGATCCTGGCTGGCCCCCGCTTGATTGAACCTGCACTCCAGGTAGCTGACCGGCCAGTGCATCTTGAATGTTCGTCACGGTCCTTTTGGAAAGCTCTTCTCCTTTTACGGTTGATATGGCACTGCTCATGTCCTTCTTTTTAATGGCACCATAACCGATAAGAACGACTTCTTCTAGTTCTTGAGCATCCTCAATCAAACTGACATTAATGGTTGAATCAGTACCCACAGTAATTTCTTGCGGAGTGAAACCAACATACGTAAATACAAGGATGTCTCCAGTGCTGGCATTTATGGCATAATTTCCGTCAAAGTCAGATGCAGTTCCAACGGTAGTGTTTTTAATCAGTATTGAAACTCCGGGAATTGGTTCCCCGTCAAAAGTTACCTTACCGGTTATCTGTTGTTCCTGGGCGGTTGCCAGGTATGTTAATAACATCAAAGATGCCATTACAATATGTTTAATTGCTCTCATTATATGAAATTTTTAATTCAAAAGGTTAGAAAATGAAACTGTATTCAATTGTCTGAAAAGTTGAAAATTCTTAAAACATATCCAGACAATTGAATTCAACAGCAACACATTTTATTCATAGTAATGAATAGTGGTGCGTAGTAAGAAATAGTCAAAAGTGATATAGTACCAACCAGCCTGTCCTTTGAACTTCAAGTCTGAACTTCCATCTCCCACTTTGTTCTTCACATAGTTGATAGGGAAGGTCATTTCTCCACCTTCTTCAAAACCACAGTCATAAGGTGACCAACCATCGTTTTGGCCAATGAATTTCAAACTTGTATCGTCTGATATTTGTATCCAAGCCGTAAAAACATAAGGGTTACCCCATGGATCTGCATCCATTTTGATGGCACCATCAGGGTTCCAGTCAAGGTTTGGATAGTCAGGATATCCATTTCCAACGATATACATTTCATTTTTAACCTCCACGTCAACAGTCATTAACTCATAATTATATTCTAAGGTATATGGATTGAATTTAACTCTGTAATATCCATCTCCATCTGGGAAGTTTATTTCTTTGCTATCCTGAGAATTAATAATCTTAGTTTCATCATTAGGGTCAAGTCCCCAGTTATTTGGTTCCCAGTCTAATTGACCGACAAATTTAATTCCATATCCTGTCCAGTAATAGAATTCTAAAACAAACCAATCTTCATTGTCAGGATCTTTCCACATCTGTGAGCTTTTCGTTACATCCCATTCCCACCACATGGAGCCTCCAACGGCATACATTTGGTTGATCTCATTTTTTTCGCCAACAATAACTGCTGAACTTCCTGAGGTCGAATTTCCTTCCTTGTCAATGGCACGTACTGAAATAATCTGTGTTCCTTCTACGGCATCGGCAGGTATGTCAAAAGAATCATCAATTTGATAACTCGTTGTTCCTTCATCCATCTTAAGTTTCATATCTATGCCAAAGGCTTCATTAAAGACCAAAACAGAATCGAGTGATTTATCATCAGTTATATTAATTTGAAGTGCTACGTTGTCTCCTTTGGCCACAGAGGTTCCTGGAGCGGGTGAAACAATTTCAATTTCTGGAGCAGATATGTCCATGTCAAGCGTGACAACGACATCATGAGTGACTTTGTTACCCGCCAGATTCGTTACAGAAACTTTAATAGTATGTGATGATTCTGGAGTTTCTTCTTCTGGTACAAAAAACTTGTATTTTAATAGGTATTCTTTAGGTGCATCATCGAACACGATTGATTTATCCAGATACCAATCAGGATATTGCATATCTACTGTTGCAATTCCTATTTCATCGGTGACCAATCCTTCAAAAATAAATTCATAACCAGGTGCACTGGAAATACTTGTCGGAAAATCCGGAAATTCTGGAATCACGTTGCTGTCAAAATCATCATCATCATTACATGAGATGAGTAAAAAAGAGAAAATAGCCAGGCTTAAAAATCCCCTTGTGAATAATTTTTTAATCATGATGTTTGCTTATTTTGAGATTTATGTAAGGTAAAATTAGAACCAATTAGAAATAATTAGACTGTGTATTTTGTTCAAATTGAAGGGGTATTTTAACCAAATTCTAATCTCACATAATTTTTAATATGTATTGAACGGAAATTTAATACATTTGGTTGCTATCGTATATAATTAAAAACAGATTTGTTTATTTTGACGTACACTAGAATATTTTTTATTTGCCTTTTAGCCTGTCTTCCCATCATGTTGAAGGGACAGTCAAGATTGCCTGCTAAACTGAAATTTCATTCCTTAAATGTTGAGGATGGTTTGCCAAATAATACGGTGAACGCTATGGTTCAGGACTCATTGGGCTTTATGTGGATAGGCACTAATGACGGCCTCTGCAGGTATGATGGTAAGAGTTTTAGATATTATAAAGAATCTCCCAAGGAGGTCAATGGTATTTCGAACAATTTTGTGCAGTCCTTGTTTTTAGATAGAGATGGTAAACTTTGGATCATGACAGATCAGGGTTTGAACAAATACGACCCTACTTTTGAACGATTTGATACCTATACTGTTGATGATGGATTAAGTTATAACAGTGTGACAAAAATGATTCAAGGTGCCGACGGTACATTTTATATAGGAACATACGGAGGAGGCCTGGATGTTTTTAACGGAAATGAATTTATCAAGAATTTTAACCCAAACAGTGACGAAGCGCTGGCTTCTTTTCTTATTTCCGATTTGGAGATTCAAACTGAGAAAACACTTTGGGTAGCCACCTGGAATAGTGGGATATGTAAGATAGATCTTCTGACTGGAACAGTAAAAAACTTTGGAATTGGAGAAGGAACAATTACTCCCTCAGGCCGGGTGAATGACATCTATCTCGATCAATCAGGGTTTTTATGGATTGCAACAGATAAAGGCTTGACCATATACAATACTTTGGAAGATACCTATACTTTGATTTCGGAGGAAAATAGTCCTTATTTTATTGATAACGATATATTGAGCATTTTCGAACACTCCAATGGAGAATTGTGGTTTGGAACGCGTAATGCGGGAATCATAAAAGCCTCAAGGCGTGAACTATTATCAAAAAAGCAGAAGACAGTTTTCAATAGTTACAGGCCTAATGGAACAGATGAAAGTGTTCATCAACGCACCGTGAGTTATCTTTATGAAGATGACCAGGGAAACATATGGATTGGCACTCACCAGGGAGGCGTTGATATTGTTCGTCCTTCAGGAGAATCGATTCGTTATTATCCTAAACTAACTGAAGATGAACTTGAAGAAACTCAAAGCATTTGGGGCATCAATCAAACCCGGGACGGTGAAATATGGGTTGGTACTGACGGCGACGGTCTTGTTTTGTTTGACCCGGTCACATCTGAGAAAAATCATTTTAGGCATGATCCAGAAGATGCTAACTCACTTAGTGATAATGCAGTACTGACAATTTTAGAAGATAGTAAAGAAAATGTATGGATAGGCACATATGCAGGAGGTATCAGTAAATATAATAAAAGTAAAAATCAGTTTAAAAATTATACTACTGGATACCAGCCTGAAAGTGTAAATAGCAATGATGTGAGAATCATTTTTGAAGACAACAGTGCAAGAATTTGGATCGGGTCTAATGGAGGTGGTTTACAACTTTATAATGAATACTCAGATGGTTTTGAATTTATGCATGAGGTGGGTTGGATAGATATTAGAGCAATTGTAGAAGATCGTAATGGTGTATTATGGTTGGGAACCTTCGGAAACGGTCTTTTGTCATTTGACCCCACTTCAAATACCCTAACAGAGTATCCTCAAATATTAGAAATTGATAGTCACATTATATTCAGTTTGCATATTGATTCTAATGATAAAATATGGATAGGAACTCGTTATAAAGGCTTGTTAAAATTTGATCCTGAAAACGATAAATTGGAGCAGTTTACCGAATTAAACGGACTGACGAACAATACTATTCAGGCGATAGTGCCTGATCGAGAAGGTAATATATGGCTGAGTACCAATGATGGAATCAATATGCTGAATGAAGAATCAGGCAATATTATACAATACAAAAACAGCAGTGGAATTCAGGCAGGTCAATTTAATAGTAATTCTGGTTTTCTGTCTGATGAAGGCTACCTGGTTTTTGGAGGAATTAACGGGATGAATATTTTTTATCCTGAATGGGCGCAGAAAATGAATATTCCTGAAAAAATCATTATTACTGATTTTAAACTTTTTAATGAATCTGTTCCTGTATCTCCAAATGATTCAAAAAGTCCGTTAAAATCTAATATTTCTGAGTCGAACTCACTAGAGTTAGCATATGATCAAAACGATATTACATTTTCATATGTAGGTTTGAATTTTCCTTTTTCTCAAGATTTGAATTATGCCTATAAACTTAAAAATTTTGATGAAGATTGGAACTATGTGGGTAAATCGACTTCGGCCGTATACAGAAATATTCCACCGGGAGATTATTTATTTCAAGTTGCCCTTGTTGAAGATTCAGGAGATTTAGGATTTCTTCGGGAAATGGCCATCAATATAAAGCCTCCATTTTGGTTAACATGGCCTTTCTTACTATTGTACGGACTGCTCATAATTTCAATTATAATAATGATCGCCAAGTATTATGGCAAACAGGTTAAATTAAGAAATTCGTTGTTTTATGAAAAAAAACTGCGACAAAAAGAAGCTGATCTTAACCAGGAAAGATTTCGATTCTTTACAAGTTTTTCTCATGAATTAAGAACCCCTTTAACGTTGATCTTGGGACCGGTAAAAGATATGATTGCGAAAGAAGATGACGGCAGCAAACTTGAAAGATTGAACATGATTAAAAGAAACTCAAATGTTTTATTGGAATTGATCAATAAAATGCTGGAGTTCAGAAAAACAGAAACAGAACACAATCACTTGGAACTAGGACATTATTCATTTCAGAATTTTGTTTCAGAAATACATTCAAATTTTGAGTTTTATGCTGAGCAAAAATCGATAAGGTTTGAATTGAAAGGTAGTTTAGCAGCAAATATCTGGTTTGATTATAAAAAAATTCAGCTGGTCATCAATAATATTTTATCGAATGCATTTAAATATACACCGCAAGGAGGAAGTATAAAAATGACCATTAGAGAAAAAGAAGATTGGATTGTGCTGAAAGTAAAAGATTCTGGCCCGGGAATTAGTGAAGAAGCTTTGTCGTCAATATTTGACCTTTATTTTCATAGTGATCTTGATGAAGTCATCGATGGTACAGGTATAGGTTTAGCCTTATGTAAAAAATTAATGGACCTTCATGGTGGAAGAATATCAGCTAAAGGAAATTTGAATAAAGGAGCTGAATTTCATGTGCATCTTCATAAATCGAGGTCTCATTATGAAAAGATAGAAAATGCAGAGTTTTTAACCAATAGTCGGTATGTAGTCAGAAAACCATTTTTAAAAAGCCCGACAATTACGGATAATTTAACTGTAGATACTATTGAAAAAGACGACAGAGTAATTCTGGTTATAGATGATAATCAAGATGTGGTTCACTATGTGTCAGATATCCTTTCGGATCAATATAAAATTATTACAGCCAAAGACGGAGAAGAAGGTATTAAAAGCGCATTAAATTATATTCCAGATCTCATAATTTCTGATATTATGATGCCTAATAAATCTGGGACTGAACTTTGTGAAGAACTAAAGAATAAGAGTCAAACCAGTCATATCCCTATAATATTTTTGACGGCTAAACTTGAAAGTGAAAACCAGTTGAAAAGTATGAATCTAGGGGCAGATGCCTATATTACGAAACCTTTTGATTCGACATTTTTGAGAGCACGTGTTCAAAATTTGTTTAAAAACAGGGCTAAGTTGATGAAGTATTATCAAGGTACTACAGAGAAATCTGACATTTTTGCGACAGAACCGATGGAGGATAAATTTTTATCCAGAATTGAACAATTGATAATAGAACAATTCGATGGAAAGGATTTGTCTATTCCAGAATTAGCAAAGAATTTAGGGTTTAGCAGATCTTCACTTTATAGAAAGGTAAAGGCTCTCACAGGATTATCAATTAATCAATTTGTTAGAAAAGTAAGATTGAACAGAGCTGCTCAGCTCATTGATCAAGGTGAAATGAATATCTCACAGGTGGCATTTGAAGTAGGGTTTAATGATTTAAAATACTTTAGAAATTGTTTTAAGGAGCAATTCGGTGTTGTACCATCAATTTACAAGAAAAGAAAACTTGTTAAAGCAGATGCTTAGTTCAAATCATAGAAACTGGTGATCTTGATCATTGTTTAAATCTATTCTTTTTTTTAATCTTCAACCTTAACATAGATTAAAAAACTATTCAATGGAAATAAATCTTACCTATTTCGACAAGTTTGAACTCGAACAGATCGAGTTATATCATTATTTATTCGATTTGAATGCTGAAAAAATGAATGTGGGGGAAGAAATCAGGTCTAAAGAAATAAATCGTTCCTCCTAAAGTTCAGAATTAGATAATGTTCAATTCACCTTTGCTTAACAGTAGTTGCATAGATTTGAATCTCTATCAAATATTTTGAATTTGTATGAGTTTTGTTTCGAATGGCCGGCATTTAAATGTCGGTCTTTTTTTTGTTTTTTAATCTTTGATTCAATCAAATAAGTCGTGTAATGTTGAATTATTTGTATTTTTAGTTTCAAAGAAAACCATATGAATCAGATAAATAGAAGAAATTGGCTTAGAACGGCAGGTCTTGGTACCGGAATGTTGGTATTGGGAAATACAAGTGCATTTGGTTTTGAACCATTGGAAGAAGTAGCAGAAAATGACAATTTGATCATGCTCAATGCCAATGAAAATCCCTTTAGTCCTTCGTATAGGATTCAGCAAATGATTCGTGATAATTTTGATTTGGTATGCAGGTATCCTTTTCGAATACTCGATGAACTGGTGACTGCCATCGCGGCTAAAGAAGGTGTTCCGAAAAACTATATCGTAGTTACCGGTGGTTCTACTGAAGGCTTAAAGGCTGCAGGACTTATCTACGGCAGAGACGGAGGAGAAATAATAGCCGCTGATCCAACGTATCAATCACTTTTAAGCTATGCCGATGTGCATGGAGCAAAAATTCATCGGGTTCCTTTAAATGATAACTTAGAGCATGACCTTGATGCCATGGCCGAGAGGATAAACAAAAAGACTGGATTGATATTTGTATGTAATCCAAATAATCCTAGTGGAACGATTATAGATGCCGATACCATGGTCGATTTTTGTACTTCCCATGATGACAAGACTGTTATATTTAGCGATGAAGCTTATTACGATTATATTACAGAACCTGAGTATCCTTCTATGATAGAATTAGTGAAACAAGGACGAAATATTATTGTGTCAAAAACATTCTCCAAGGTATATGGTCTGGCCGGACTTCGTGTAGGATACTTAGTGGCCAAACCTGAAATAGCAAGTCGATTGAAAAAATCTGTCATGGCCAACACCAATGTTTTAGCGATCAAAGCGGCTCAGGAAGCTTTAAAAGATGATGATTTTTATAAATACAGTATCGCGAAAAATATGGAAGCAAAATTGTACCTGTATAAAAGTCTGAAGGAATTAGGACTTCGATATGTTCCTTCACATTCCAATTTTGTATTCTTTGAATCGGGAAGGCCTATTTCTCAATTGCAG